>JAUXNL010000295.1 GCA_030684415.1 Moraxellaceae bacterium
CGCCCCGCCATCGAAGCGCTCAACACGCTCACCGGCAGCACAGACACCACCTTCTTGCATGCGCCCGGTGGCCACATGGGCATTCTCTCCGGCAGCCAAGCGCCCAAGGCGATCTGGGCACCAACCGCCGACTGGCTCGCCGTGCGCTCGCACTAATCACCTCTTCGCACGCCACATAAAAATGCCCGCTTGATCGCGGGCACTTTTATTTCAGGACAGACGGACTGATCTTCAACTTGCACAGCCATACGTCAATGACGTATTTTCTCCTGCATGTACACGGTCGTAGAAACGCCGACGTTTGCGGCGGATGCCAAGGAATGGTGGTCCGAGGAGGAACACGGTGCCTTTTGCGCCTGGATAGCGGCCAACGCGGAAGCGGGTGTCGTGATTCCCGGCAGCGGTGGGTGCCGCAAAGTCCGATGGGCACGTAACGGCATGGGTAAGCGCGGCGGCGTCCGCATCATTTATTTCACCCGGCTTGCCAACGGTGAAATCTGGCTGCTTGTCATCTATGCCAAGAATGTTCAGGGCAGTATCCCTGCCCATCTGCTGAAAGCCATTCGGGAAACTATCGACCATGAGCAAACACACTGACACCACCATGACTGGCGAAGCACTTGGCCGGCGGCTGCTACAGTCTGTCCGCGAGATGAAGGCCGGGCAATCTGCCCGCCGCACAAGCGTCACGCCCAACGAGGTCGCCGCCGCACGCCAAAAAACCGGCCTCTCACAGGCACAGTTCGCGAAGGCACTGCATATTTCCGCACGCACGCTGCAGGAGTGGGAGCAAGGCCGGCGACAACCGTCGGGCGCAGCGCAAGCGCTGATCGAGATCGCCATGCGCCATCCCGAAGTCATTGCGGAGAATCTTGGCTAAAAACACATGCCAAGATTCTGGCCGTGTATTCATGAGTGCAAGAAACGTATCAGCAACCATTTGCCTTCGTTTTGCTTCGACTGGAGGCGGCCCTCAGAAGCCGCTAGTGACAGCTCACTTTTCCCGCAGCCACTCGCGTAGCGCGCCGTAGACACGCGCATCGCCCAGCATCGCCATATGACCGAGCGCCGAAAACTCGACGCGGGTGACGTGCTTGCCACCGAGCGCACGGCCCAGATCAACATGCTGGCCCAAGGCACTGCGCACCGGCACCAGACCATCCCCCAGCCAATGCCGCTTTTCACCACGACCCAGATGACCCGCCACCAGCAAATGCCGCGCCCCTTCCGGTAGCGGCGTATAGGGCTCGTGATCCGGCGGGGTGACGCGGCCATGGCGCAAGTCCATGATGCCGGCACTGCGCAGGTTGCCGATTTTCATCAGCGGTTTGGTGTAGGGGGTGAGCGCAAGCAGGCTGTTGGCGCCATGACCCAGACGCTCCAGCGGCGCGCCCTGATGCGGCGTGCCGAGATAGGCGGCGCCACGCAGGCGCGCCAGCCAACCATGGCCGCTCACGGCGGCATGGTGGCTGGCAGAGCGGATGACGAGGCCACCCATGCTATGGCCGACCAGCGTCAGGCGCGTGTGCTTGCCCTCCGGCAATGTCGCGAGCAAGGCAGCCAGCGCCGCGCCATTTTCATGGATGGGGCGGCCACTGTTGTAGCGCAGCCAGGCCACACCATGGCCGTCTTCGCGTAATTCACGCACGAAACCGGAATGCTCGAAGGTCTGCCATTCGCGCTCGGACAGGCAGAGCCCGTGCACAAACAGCACAAGGCCACGACGGCTGCCCTGCTGCCACTCATCCGCGCTGATCACTTCACCAAATTCATTGCACAGCGCGAGGCCGTGGTCGAGGGCGTTGTCCCACTGGGCGAGTGTGTCACCGGCCACGCCGTTAAGCGCGCTGCGCACCAGACCCCACTCACGGCCGGCGGGGCCGTGGTCGCGCGAGGCAACAAACTCGCGCACCTGGCGGGCCAGGCGTAAAAAAGTCTGCATCACCATCTGGTACGGGAGAGGCGCCTGCTCGGCAGAGGCAGTATCGGCGTGCTTCCAAGGCAGCGGCGCGCGGCGGATGGTGGCGTGAGTCTCGGCAATCAGGCGGGTGAGCTCGCCGGCGCCAACAAGCGCCAATTGGGCCACCGCCAAACCGCGCATGGCGATAACAGGCAGCAGGGGCGACTCAGGGGGGGCCGTGCGGTCGGTTACCAGCGGGACATTCATCTCGGAGGCCATGAGACTCAATCTCTTGTGAACAAGTGTTCACATGCTCGCGGTGATGAGGCCCAGCGTCAATGCCATTGGTCGATGACATTGTCGGACAATGTGCCAGCAACTGATCTGCTTTCTCACGTCTTCATACCGCCCTGTTGTTCAGCCCTCATGCTTCTCTATTTACCAAGTATCTGCGCTTTCATGCCGGCAGCAGCAATACAACCGAACCGCACCGCCCGGCCAGACTCAGACCTTTTCGACAAGACGGTCGCGCCGTGCCAGTGCCGGGAACCACCACATCCACAGCCCCGCCACCACAAGAGTGCCGACGCCGCCCAGCACAATCGACGGCACCAAGCCCATCAGCGCCGCGCTCGCGCCGGAGCGGAACTCACCGAGCTGGTTGGACGCCCCGATAAACAAGAAGTTCACGGCATTGACGCGGCCACGCATGTCTTCCGGCGTTTCCAGTTGCACCAGCGAAGAACGGATCACCACACTGAGCATGTCGGCCGCACCCAGCACCAGCAATGAAGCGACCGACAACACGAGCGATGTCGACAAGCCGAGCACCACCGTGGATGCGCCAAACACCGCCACGCCCGCAAACATCACACGGCCAGCATGGCGCTCGATGGGAAATCGTGTCAGTGCGAATGACACCGCCAGCGCACCGACGGCAGGGGCCGCACGCAACAGGCCCAGCCCTTCCGGGCCGGTATGCAGCAGATTTTTTGCAATGACCGGCAACATCGCCGTAGCACCGCCCAACAACACCGCAAAAAGATCCAGCGAGATGGCGCCGAACAGCACCGGCTTACGCCAGACATAGCGCAGCCCGGCAAACACAGAGTCATCGTGTTCACTGGTTTTTTCCTGCACGGGAGGCGCGTAGTGAATCAGCGCCAGCAACAGCGCCGACGCCAGATAGAAAGTCGCGGTAATGCCATACACCGTCACCGCACCACCGAGATACAGCAGCCCGCCGAGCGCCGGCCCCGCAATGATCGACACCTGCATGGCCGCACTGGAAGCACTGACGGCACGCGGTAGATCATCGGGCTTTACCAACGCTGGCAGCATCGCCGCCAGTGTCGGTGACGAAAATGCCTTACTCGCGCCCAGTAAAAAGCTGGCAAGGAAAATCCCTTCGCGCGTGAGCCAGCCCTGCCAACTGCCGAGCGCCAGTGCGCCCGCCACCAGCGCCTGCACGACATTGCACCACTGCACAATGACGCGACGGTTGTAGTGATCGGCGACGTGCCCCACCAGAAGCATGAGCAATAGAGACGGCAGGAAACCGACCAGACCTACCAGCCCGAGATCCATCATGCTGCCGGTCATGTCGTAAAGCTGCCAGCCCACCGCCACCGCCAGCATCTGGAAGCCGCCCATGGTGAGGAGGCGCACGCCGAAATAGCACGCAAAATCGCGATTGATCAGCCAATTGGTAAAGGTGGACATCGTGCGCGCCGGCAAAGGAAACAAGCCCACGATGATAACCACTGCGCGTCAGCACCGACAGCGCGACCGACTCAGCCGCCAGTGGGAGCGGTAAAAGAACTGAAGGAAAATCAGATGAGGGAGGGGGTCGAGGCGAGGCCTTGCGTGCACCGCCGGCAAGTCATGTTCAGCCTATTCCTCGCTCAGCAGGCCACGCACGCCATTAGCAGCTTGCTGAAAAATGCATTTCAGCAAGCTGCTTCCCGGCCAAGGATGGCCGGGTCGCGAATCAATCACGTCTAAGTGATTGATTCAGCGTGGAGTGATTCCGGACATGTGCCAGAATCGCGGGCTGAAAAAGCCCGGATGGGCGTTTTTCAGCAAGTTGTTAGTTGCACGTCATGCCTCGCACACCACTTCGTCAAAAAACTGGTCTGAGTCTCTCTACTCCCTGTGAGAGCAGCTTTGCCCTGTGGGAGCGACTTCAACCATGTCGCAGGCAATGCACAGCGCTAAGGCCAAGCACGCGCAAGGGAATCAGAGCCGCTCCAGTTTTACCGGCAGGCCATCGCCGGGCACCGGCAGTGACGTGAAGTCCACTGGCATCACATAGCCTTCCGGCACGCTCCAGCGGAAATGCTGCACCGCATGATGCAAGATGGCCTTGATCTGCATTTCGGCAAAATGCAGGCCGATGCACATATGCGCACCGCCGCCAAAGGGCACAAACAGATAGGGGTGCTTCTTGTGCTCCTGCCGCGCTTCGGAAAACCGCAGCGGATCAAAACGGCGCGGGTTGTCCCACCAGTCCGGCAGGTGATGCGACACCATCGGGCTCACGGTCACGAAAGTGCCCGCTGGAATGTGATGCCCCATGAACTCGCAATCCTTCACCGTCTTGCGCGGAATACCGTGCACCGGCGCAATCATGCGTAAGGACTCTTTCATCACCAGCCCCATCACCTCGAGCTTGGCCAGATCGT
This sequence comes from Moraxellaceae bacterium, assembly GCA_030684415.1. Lineage (GTDB taxonomy): Bacteria > Pseudomonadota > Gammaproteobacteria > Pseudomonadales > Moraxellaceae > UBA2031. Next base: position 4,585 of record JAUXNL010000295.1, read on the forward strand.
CATGATCGAGATCGCGCTTGCCGAGGGCGAATGCTTCCTCGCGCACGCGCTCCTGCCACTCGGGGTTCCGTGCCAAGTAATAGAAGATTGAGCACAGGGTAATGGTGGACGTGTCATGCGCGGCCATCATCAAGAAGATCATGTGGTTGACCACATCGTCATCGCTG
>JAUXNL010000298.1 GCA_030684415.1 Moraxellaceae bacterium
CACCCCCTCACCCGAATAGGGCGCAGCATCCTGTCACTCCCTCCCGGGAGCCCTCGGCGCATGGCGAGTGATGACCGCAGAGCAGCGCGACAGGCAAAAAAAGACCCGGCAATCGCCGGGTCTGAATGTTCACCGTCACCACTCATCGACAATCAGGACACGAGCTTGGGCGTCCCCAACATGGCGCGCGTCATCAGCGAGGTCACCATGTCTGGCTCATGCAGGCCACGCAGCCGGCGACGCGCTTCGACATAGGGCGGCAGGTACTGGAGGCGGCGCGGCAACAGGGGATGCACGCGACGAATGACCTTCACCATACGGTCGAAGCTGGCGAGGTTTTTATCCGTCGGCGCTGGCAGGAGGAACGCTTCACGCAAACGCTCTGGCATCACCATGCCGGTAAAGACTTCAAACGGCTTCATGGCCGGCCGTGCCAGTGGATGGAAATTGAACAGGAAGGACGCGATTTCGAGCGCCTCAGGGCCAACGGCAAGCTGATCGGAATTCCACATGGCTTCGTTGTACGCGAGAAAGTCGCCCCAGGTTTCCGGCAAAGCGGCCTCGGGAATGCCGAAGCAAAAAGCAAACAGCTTGGTTTCCTGGTAGTAGCGTTCCTTTTCTTCCATCGAGAGCGGACGCACGAACATTTCATACATCCTCACCGATGTATCCCAGAGCGTGGCATGCACCCAGAGCATCGCGTTCACTTCATTGGCCTGATACGCAGAGCCCGCACCGTGGGCACCCGCCTCCGTCGCAATCTTGCCGAACATGGTCGAGTGGATGTTGTGCACGGCGATGCAGCAGTCGAGCAACTGGTCGACACTGCCAAAGGTCATGGTGAACACATTGGTGAACGTGCGGCGGAAACGACCGAAGGGATCGCTCACCGTTTTCGAATGCTGCGTGATGGCATTGGCCACCCAGGGATGTGCCAGTTGCAGCAAGGCCGCGCGACCCGCTCCCATGAACGTTACGCTGTGCTTGCCGATTTCCCAGGACATGGAGCCCGGGCCGTAAAGGCCTTCCTCAGGTCTGATGGCGCGCTTGCGCAACACCTCTAACTGATCGAGCAACTGTTCACGGCTGATGGCATGGGGGGTATTCGGAACAGCATACATGAGCGGTACTCCGGCAGCGGACGGCTGTTCAGCCTCTGGGGGCGAGGCATGCCTGTCTCTCGTCACTGCAAGATGGAACGAAAGTCTCCGTCCCTCAATGGCATGTCCACTCACCAGAAGTGGCCGATTCAGACAGCCCGGGAGAGGCGCCAGCTTAGCGCCACAACGTGAGAAGCCTGCACTTCGTCATCCGTGCGCCCCTTTCTGCGGGGCGCTGGCGGGCACCCGGGGTCTTCAAGCCGTGAAGGCCGGCACCCTGCCCTGACAGCATGCTGCTAACCGGACATGTGCCGGAATCGCGGGCTGGAAAAGCCCGGGAGGGCGTTTTTCAGCAAGCGGCTAAAGCCAGCCGGCCCGGCGCAGACGGCGGAACAGCAAGACGCAGCCAACCCCCATGATGCCCAGCACGACCGGATAACCGTAGTGCCATTTGAGCTCCGGCATGTACTCGAAGTTCATGCCATAGAAGCTCGCGATCATGGTCGGGAACGCCAGAATCGCCGCCCAGGACGCCAGGCGTTTGA
>JAUXNL010000197.1 GCA_030684415.1 Moraxellaceae bacterium
GTCATCGAACCACCCCCGCACGACCCGCGCCACCTCGGCCGAGCGACGCTCCGCGACCAGGCGGATGGCGTCAAACGCCGCCAGCACGCTGTCGTCCGCCAGGCAATAGGTGATGAACTTGCCGTCGCGCGCCGAGGTGACCAGGCCCGCCCGCCGCATGGCCTGCAGATGCTGGGAGACATTGGCGATCGGGGCTTTCAGCTTGGTCGCCAACGCATCGACGCTGCGCGGGCCTTGGGCGAGGTGCTCGATCAGCTCCAGCCGCTGGGGATTGCCCAGCGCCTTTCCGACGGCGGCGAACTGCGCGTAGAGCGCCCGTTTCGGATCGCGGATTGACGGGTCAGTCATGGTGACGCTATTTCATTCAATATAATTGTTGAATAAAGAATGGCGCCGGTCCCCGGGAGGAGCAACGCCCATGACCACGCTCATCATCCTCAACGATCCGCCCTATGGCTCCGAGCGCGACTATAATGGATTGCGACTGGCCCATGCCCTGACGAAGGCTGATCAGGCGAACACGGTCACCGTGTTTCTGATGGCCGACGCCGTGGTCGCCGCCAAGACCGGCCAGCGGACACCGGACGGCTATTACAACATCGAGCGGATGCTGAGGCGGGTGGTCGCCGGCGGGGGCCAGGTCCTGCTCTGCGGGACCTGCATGGACGCCCGCGGCCTGGGCGAGGCCGAGGTTCTGGAGGGCGCGCGCCGCAGCACCATGGATGAGCTGGCGTCCATGACGATCGCCGCCGACAAGGTGCTGATCTTCTGATGTCCGGTTCCAACATGCGCCAGCAGGTCTTCCTGCTCGCCAGCGCCCAGGCGCTGTTCCAGACGGCTTCGGTGATGGTGATGACGGTCGGCGGCCTGGCCGGCGGCCACATCGCCTCAGCGCCGGAACTCGCCACCCTGCCCATTGCGGCCATGTTCCTGGGGACTGCCACCGCCACCTTCCCAGCCTCGATGTGGATGAGCCGCGTCGGACGACGGGCGGGCTTCGTGCTCGGGGCGCTGCTCGGCGTGGCGGGAGGCGTGGCCGGCGCGGCGGGCATCTGGATGGGCTCGCTGCTGCTGCTG
>JAUXNL010000308.1 GCA_030684415.1 Moraxellaceae bacterium
CTTAACCGACTGATCGTCAAGTACGACCTCAATGCCATCTTCCTGGCCGGACCCGGGCACGGTGCTCCCGGGGTGTTGGGTCCGGTCTATCTGGAAGGCACTTACTCGGAGGTCTATCCCAACAAGGGCGAGGATGAAGACGGCATGCGGCTCTTCTTCAAGGAATTCTCCTTCCCCGGTGGCATCGGTAGCCATTGCACGCCGGAAACTCCAGGCTCCATCCACGAGGGGGGCGAACTGGGCTATTCCATCGCCCATGCCTTCGGCGCGGCCTTCGACAACCCGAAGCTGCTGGTGGCGGTGATGGTGGGCGATGGCGAGGCGGAAACCGGGCCGCTCGCCACCGCTTGGCATTCCAACAAGTTCCTGAATCCCGTGCGCGACGGCGCGGTGCTACCCATCCTCAACCTCAATGGCTACAAGATCAACAACCCCACGCTGCTTGCCCGCATCACCCATGAAGAACTGAAGAGCCTCCTCGAAGGCTACGGCTGGACACCCCATTTCGTCGAAGGCGACGAACCGATGAGCATGCACCAAGCCATGGCCGCGACGCTGGAAACGTGTGTCGTAACGATTCGCGACATTCAAAGCCGGGCTCGCGCCAGTGGCACGCCCTCACGGCCACGCTGGCCCATGATCGTGCTGCGCACCCCCAAGGGCTGGACCGGCCCGCAGGAAGTGGACGGCCACCAGGTGGCAGGTACCTGGCGTGCCCATCAGGTGCCCATTTCCAATGTGCGGGACAACCCGCAGAAACGCTTGCTGCTTGAGGAGTGGCTGCGCAGTTACCGGCCGGAAGAACTGTTCGAAGCAGCCGGCCGCCTGATCCCGGACCTCCGGGCCATTTCGCCGCATGGCGCCCGGCGCATGAGCGCAAACCCACACGCCAATGGTGGGCTGCTGCGCAAGGCGCTGCGCCTGCCGGACTTTCGGGAATACGCAACCGCAGTCGCCCGGCCGGGCAAAACTCGGGTCGGCAACACCCTCCCCCTCGGCGATTTCCTGCGCGACATCCTGCGCCGCAATCTGGACAATTTCCGCGTCTTCGGCCCGGACGAGACCACCTCGAACCGCTTGGGAGCGGTCTATGAGGCCAGCAAGAAAACCTGGCTCGCCGGCCTGCTGCCCGAGGACGCCGACGGCGGCGAACTGGCAGCCGACGGACGGGTCATGGAGGTGCTCTCGGAACACACGCTGGAGGGCTGGCTGGAAGGCTATCTGCTCACCGGGCGACATGGCTTCTTTTCGACCTATGAGGCCTTCATGCACGTCATCGACTCGATGTTCAAC
>JAUXNL010000310.1 GCA_030684415.1 Moraxellaceae bacterium
CTCACGATGGTGAGCGGGGTATCGAGATGGCCCGGCAGACGCGCCCGGACGCCATCATTCTTGATATCGGCCTTCCCGGCATTGATGGTTGGGGCGTGCTCGAAGAGCTCAAGAACGATCCCGGCACCAAAGACATTCCGGTGCACTGCTTCTCGGGGCATGACGAATCGGCCAAAGCTCTGCGTATGGGCGCCATTGCCTATTACAAGAAGCCGGCCACGCTCGACCAGATAAAGGAGGCGTTCAGCCGTATAGAGGAAAGTAGCGAGCATGGCGTTCGCCGCCTGCTGGTGGTCGAGGACAACTCGGTCCAGCACAGTGCCATTCACGCCCTTTTCGAAGACTCGCAGGTCGATGTGACGGTCTGTACCACGGGGCAGGAAGCGCTGGACTCACTCCGCCGCGAGAGCTTCGACTGCGTCGTGCTCGACCTGTCACTGCCCGATATCGACGGCTACTCGCTCCTGGAAACCATTCACGAGGATGATGCTTACCCGAACATCCCGGTCATCATCTATACCGCTCGCGACCTGACCCGGGAGCAAGAGGCGAGACTGCGCAAGTACGCCGACCGCATCATCCTGAAGACAGACCAGTCTGCAGAGCGCCTGTTGTCCGAAGCCTCGCTGTTCTTGCACTGGGTCGACAGCAAGGAGCCTGGCAAGGCCAAGCCTGCCGACACGACAGCGCATCGCGATGACGTCTTTACCGGCTGCAAGGTCTTGCTCGTCGATGATGACATGCGCAACATCTACGCCCTCTCGGCGAGCCTGGAGGAGTGGGGCTGCGAGGTGCAGGTTGCCAATAACGGCCGGGAAAGCCTGGAGGCTCTCGATGCCAACCCCGAGGTTGATATTGTTCTCATGGACATCATGATGCCGGAGATGGACGGGTATGAGGCCATGCAGCGTATCCGGGCTCAAGAACGCTTCAAAAAGCTGCCCATGCTGGCCCTGACGGCCAAAGCCATGCGTGATGACCGGGCGAAGTGTATCGAAGCTGGCGCCAATGACTACATCACCAAGCCTGTGGATATCGACAAGCTCCAGTCCTTGATGCGGGTCTGGCTGAAGCGTTCATGAGCCATCAGGAGCCGGTAGACCTCAGCCCGGAGGAGATCGAGCTCCAGTTGCTGCTGGAGGCGATTTACCTGCGTTACGGGTATGATTTCCGCTCGTACAGCCGGGCATCGTTGCGGCGGCGGGTGCACCAGCATCTGTTGTTGGCGCATTACGACAATATCAGCGTGCTGATACACGATATCCTGCACCGCAGTGACGCGTTTGCGGCCCTGTTGTCGAATCTCACGATCAATGTCACGGAGATGTTTCGTGATCCGGATTTTTACCGGGCGTTTCGTGAGCATGTGGTGCCGGTATTGCGCACCCATCCTTTCCTGAAGATATGGCATGCCGGCTGTGCCACAGGGGAGGAGATTTACTCCATGGCCATCCTGCTGGAAGAGGAGGGCCTGTATGAGCGCTGTCAGATATATGCCACTGACATCGACAAAGAAGTGCTGGAGAAAGCCCGCAAAGGCATCTTCCAGATCGGCGATTTGCGCAAGTATACGGATAATTACCAGCGTGCCGGTGGCAAGGCGTCATTGGCCGACTACTACACGGCCAAGTACGACAACGTGATCATGGACCCACGGCTCAAGCGTAATGTCATTTTTGCCGACCACGACCTGGCAACTGATCAGGTTTTTGGCGAAATGCAGGTTATCCTGTGCCGCAACGTGATCATTTATTTTAACCGGGATCTGCAGAACCGGGTGTTCCGCCTGTTTTATGACAGCCTCGACATTGGCGGTACGCTGTGTCTGGGCTCAAAAGAAAGCATGCGGTTTGCCTCTTGTGCAGACCAGTTCGATGTTATTGAAAAGCATCAACGCATTTACCGCAGGCGTGTCTAGCCGGCAATAAAAGGTAGCGGTATCTGGTGAGGAACCATGGTGAATAACGAACAAAATATCTTGCTGGTTGATGATCATCCCGAGAATCTGATCGCCCTTGAGGCCATTCTCGAAGATGTCGAATGCAACCTGCTCAAAGCCAACTCGGGCAACGAAGCGCTTGCGCTTCTGCTCAAGCATGAAGTTGCCTTGGTGTTGCTGGATGTACAGATGCCCGGCATGGATGGCTTCGAAGTCGCGGAGTTGATGCGAAAAAGCAAGCGCACGCAAATGGTGCCCATCATTTTTGTTACGGCGATCAGCAAGGAAGCCAAGTACGTTGCCCGTGGTTACGGGGTGGGCGCGATTGATTACATGTTCAAGCCGCTTAATCCTGAAATTCTTCAGCACAAGGCAAAGTTTTTCCTCGATCTGGACATGCAAAAGCGTCGTCTCGAAGAAAAACTGCGCAAAAGCCAGGAGTCCAAAGAAGCCTTTCTCAAGGCGATGGGAGAGGCGGGCGAAGAACCGGCGGCTGACGAGTGAGCGCTTGAGTCATGGCACGCGCACGCCGCAGTAGTCCTGTTTCGACAGTAGCGGCCCGCTTTGATGTGATCGCGATTGGCGCCTCTTGGGGCGGCGTGGATGCACTGGGAAAAATTGTGCACCAACTTCCTGAGGCGCTTTCGGTAGCCATGGTGATAGTGCAGCACCAACATGCGTACTCCAGCAATGCCTTGCAGCGAATCCTGAGTCGTCGTACAGGATTGCCGGTGTTCGATGTAGATGACAAAGAAGAAATACGGCCGGGAGGTATTTATATTGCCCCGGCCAATTACCACTTGTTGATTGAAAATGATGGCAGTTTTTCGTTAAGCCTTGAGGCGCCTGTCAATTTTTCACGCCCATCGATTGATGTCACCTTCAACAGTCTCGCGGAGCGCTACCAGCGACGATGCATCGGGGTTCTGTTGACGGGCGCTAACGACGATGGCGTGGATGGACTCAGGGCGATCAGGAAACATGGCGGTGTGACAATTGCGCAAGACCCGGCAACAGCCGAGGTGCCGGTCATGCCGGAAGCTGCCATCAATGCCGGCGTGGTAGATCATGTGATAGGGCTTACGGAAATGGTGCCATTTTTGATGCAGTTGTTGCGCGACGGAAAGGCATGATGCAAAGCATTCTGATTGTTGATGATAAAAACGAAAATCTGGTGGCCCTGGAGTCTTTGCTGGAGCGGCCGGATCTTGTTTTGCTTAAAGCTGACAATGGCAACGATGCTCTTAGGCACTTGCTCAAGCATGACGTGGCGCTGGTGTTGCTCGACGTGCAGATGCCCGGAATGAACGGCTTTGAAATGGCCGAACTCATGCGCCGGAACAAGAAAACACAGGCCATTCCCATCATTTTTGTCACTGCTAATGGTGACAAGCGCCATCTTTTTCGTGGCTATGAAGTGGGCGCAGTGGATTATCTTGCGAAACCTATCGAGCGTGAAGTGTTGCTCTCGAAGGTGAAGATATTTCTTGAGCTTGATCAACAAAAGCGTGAGCTTGAAACACAGCTACAAGAAATAAAGCAGCTCAAATACCAGAACGAGCAGTTGTTACACGCATTGGGGGATGGGGTCATTGCGGTGGATGCCGATGGCGACATCAGCTTTGTCAATCCGGCCATTCGCCATCTTTTTGATATCAAGCCCGAGGCGTTGGTCGGGCATCCGGTAGCGGACTTCATTTTCCAGAGTCATGAAGGCCGGCGCACAGCATGGGCGGCCATGGAGATTTACGCTGCCGCCAGTCGCCAAGAGCGGTTTCATCGGGCTACTGGTTACTACGTCAAGTCCGGCGGAGCGATGCATCATGCCGAGGTTTCAGCGGCTCCCATTCCTTCGCCGGACGGTAACTTTGTCGGCGCTGTCATTACGCTGCGGGCCATTACCGAAGCTGGCAAAGATGATCTGCTGGAGGAAATGGCCAAGAAAAACCGCCGGCAAACACGTAAACGTGTTGGCGCCGTTTTGCGTATGTTCGATCGTAATACCGGAATGAATCTGGGGCGCTTGGTCAATATTTCGCTCGACGGCTTCAAGCTGGGCTCACGCGAAAACCTGCCGGTGGGCAGTCGTTATGACATCAGCATGGTATTGCCAGAAACACTGGCGGGTTCCAATACCCTGAGCTTTGATGCGCAAGTGGTCTGGAGCCGCCCGGCGGAGGATGTGCCGGGGGAGTACCGGTCCGGCTTCCGCATCATTCGCATCAATGAAAGCGAGCTTCGGGTGCTTGTTCAGTTGATCGAAAAATACTGACGGCTGCCACCTGCCATCGCCCTGTTTGCAGAAAGTCCTTGAGTGCTTCCCTCCCTCCTTGCCCCGCCTCTGAACAAGATCAGCGTGATCGTGGAAACGATCAGGCCTGATGGAACCCCTCGGCAAAGGCAGGGAACTCCCCCTGCTTATTTACGCGCATCGTCATCCTGGGTGTCCGGTGGCAACATGCGCAGGGTCAGCGGCGCTGATGCCGAACCCGCATTCACTGATACCTGAGGGAAGGGAATTTCGATCCCTTCTTCATCGAAAGCCCGTTTGACGGCTTCTTGTATCGTGTCGCGCATGGCCAGGAAATTTTCTTTTCGCGTCCACACCTGAAACAACAGGTCGACGGATGATGCGCCAAATCCCTGCACGATGACCCGGGCGGCTGGCTCATTCAAGCAAAGCGGGTTCTGTGCGGCGACGTGCAATAACGTTTTTCGTACAAGCGCAATATCTTCCTTGTAGGCGACTCCGATGGTGAGGTTGAGGCGACGGATCGGGAATTTCGTGAGGTTGACCACTTCCGACTTGATCAGTTGCTCATTGGGAATGCGTACATACAGGTTGTCTGCTGTCCGCAGTTTCACGGAGAGTAAATCGATCGACAGTACTTCGCCTTCGGTTTGGCCGGCACGGATGAAGTCGCCAATTGCAAACGGGCCTTCGCCAATCAGGAAAAGGCCGCTGATCAGGTTGGACGCAGATGTCTGGGAAGCAAAACCGATGGCAACAGACAACACGCCGGCCGCCCCGAGTAGGACACTAAGCTGGAAGCCCATTTCTCGCAGTGCGCTGATCGTGAACAGAATCAGGATGAAATAGAAAATTGTCCGACGCCCCATCAGCAACTGATGGGGCGTCAGTCGATGTTGGGTGGCGCGCACAAAAGCGCCGGACAACAGGCGCGCCAGCAACCAGCCCAAGAGCAGCAAGGCCACACCTGCGCCCAAGGAAAGCATGCGCTCCATACTGAGAAGGGACTCGAGCTTCAGGTCACTCATGACGATACTCACTCAAAAAGATTGTCGAAAACCCGAATAAGCGCCGACTCGTCGAGGCGACGGCGTGCGGGGGTCAGCAGCTCGACCTTGCCGGCCTGCGAATCAATGCTGGTGCCGATACGCAGACGCGGCATCTTGCGTCGCTCCTCTGACACCACCTCCAGTGTGGGCGTCCAGAGCCGTCCGGACTCGGCCGCATGCACGGGCAGGAAGGGGACAGGCAGGTTGATACGCTCGAGTGGCATCTGCTGACTGCTCAAATTGCGGATATGAATGGGGGTCACGGCCCGGAAGGGTCTTGGCGTAATCTCGCCCAGCTCCAGCCTGCCGGTGACTGCCGTGGCATAGCAAAGCTCCCCTTGGATGGTATTGGGGCCGAACCAGGTGTCGGCCGGGCGCACCACGGGCGTATCAATCAGCAGGGCTGAGTGCTCCTCCACCTGCACGGTCAGCCAGACCGGGGTGCTGACATAGAGCGTGACTTCTTCGCCTGCCGGCACAAACAGCGGCATCATCGGCCGGATGACGACAGACCGGTCAGCCAGCCTTGGCAGTAGTAAAAGGCTGGCACTTGTCTCGCGGAAAACGTGCCGGCTGAGTTCGCCGCGCGGCTCTGCCGGCATGGTGTCGTCACAATGCCAAATATGGTTGTCTTCCGTCTGCTGATGTTCGCGACAGACTTGGAACTGCCATTCGCGGGGCTGGCGCGTAATGGCCAGCTCCATGCCGCCCAGTTGCCAGTGGCGGCCCTGTCCCGGTGCAAAGGTCTGGCGTCCCCACCAGACGGGTTGGCGATAAACCAGTGTGCTCATGCCGTGATCCGTTTGCCTGTCACAAAGGCCGGATTATGCCTTCGAGTGACGCCGTTTGTGCATCATTGATGTACAGAGATGACGTTGACCCGTCATGTCCATGCAGTAGACTCAGGGCCGTTTGCAGCAGGCAGGGAAGCAGTCTCGTGCCTGCATCAGGGCGCCCCGGGGCGCCGCACAGGATGCGCTCATGCCAGAACAACAAGACGTCGTTTTACCGACGCCGAACCTTCGCCGATTTTCCTATGCCTTTGCCAAACGCCACGGTGTGATTCTTGACCGCATCGATGCCGGGCGTGCTCGCGTGTTGCACCGGCCCGGCCTGCATCTGACGGCGCTGGCGGAAACCCGGCGCGTGCTGGCCATGCCGCTGGACTGCCATGAAGTCTCGGCCGACGAGTTCAGCGTCGTGCTGGCGAGGTCGTACCAGAGTGGCTCCAGCGAGTCCATGCAGATGGTGGAAGGCCTTGGCGACACCATGGATCTGGCCAGTCTGGCGGACATGGTGCCGGAGGCAGAAGACCTCATGGAACAGGAGGACGATGCGCCCATCATCCGCCTGATCAATGCGCTGCTGACCGAGGCGATTCGCGAAAGCGCCTCCGACATCCATATCGAAACCTACGAAAAACGGCTGTCCGTGCGTTTGCGGGTGGACGGCGTGCTGCGTGAAATCGTGCAGCCTCGGCGCGAGTTGGCGCCCTTGCTGGTGTCGCGTATCAAGGTCATGGCGCGTCTTGATATTGCCGAAAAGCGCATTCCACAAGATGGCCGTATTTCGCTGCGTCTGGCGGGCAGGGAGGTGGATGTGCGTGTCTCCACCATGCCGTCCAGCAACGGCGAGCGCGTGGTGCTGCGCTTGCTCGACAAGCAGGCGGGGCGCCTGGATCTTTCGCATCTGGGCATGGTCGCCCGCGATCATGTACTGCTGCGCGAGCTGATTCACAAGCCGCACGGCATCATTCTGGTCACCGGCCCTACCGGCTCGGGCAAAACCACTACCTTGTATGGCGCGCTGACCGAGCTGAACGATAAAACGCGCAACATCCTGACGGTGGAAGACCCCATCGAATACCAGCTCGAAGGCATCGGCCAGACGCAGGTCAACACCAAGGTCGACATGACGTTTGCCCGTGGCTTGCGCGCCATCCTGCGTCAGGACCCTGATGTGGTGATGGTGGGCGAAATCCGCGACCTGGAAACGGCCGAGATTGCCGTACAGGCGTCGCTCACAGGTCATCTCGTTTTGTCGACCTTGCACACAAACTCTGCGGTGGGCGCGGTGACCCGACTGCATGACATGGGCATCGAGCCCTTCTTGCTGTCGTCATCATTATTGGGTGTACTTGCGCAGCGTCTGGTTCGTGTACTTTGCCGCGAGTGCCGTGAGCCTTATGAAGCTGATGCCGCCACTTGCACGTTGCTGGGGGTTGATCCGCACAGCGCGGTCACGCTGTACAAGGCCAAGGGTTGCGCGCACTGCAACCAGCTCGGCTATCGTGGCCGAACCGGCATTTACGAGCTCATCATGATTGATGAAGAATTGCGGCGGCTCATTCATAACAATGCCGGCGAGCACGAACTCGAAGCCCATGCCCGACAACATGGCCCCAGCATCCGTCAGGATGGTGCACGGAATGTGCTCGCTGGGGTTACCACGCTGGAAGAAGTCTTGCGCGTGACACGGGAAGACTGATCATGCCGGCGTTCGAGTTTGTTTCGGTTGATACGGCAGGGCGCAAGCAAAAAGGAGTGCTCGAAGCTGACAGCGCTCGTCAGGTGCGTCAGCAGTTGCGCGATAAGGGCTGGCTGCCGGTCTCTGTCGAGCCTGCCGCGGTCGAGCACAAAAGTGCACGGCGCGGATTTTCACTCAGCCGCGGTGGCATGAGTGCTTACGAACTGGCCCTGATCACACGTCAGCTGGCGACCCTGATCCAGGCCGGCATTCCCGTCGAGGAAACGCTGCGTGCGGTCTCGCGGCAAAGCGAACGGCCCGCCTTGCAAAGCCTGACGCTGGCCGTGCGGGCAAGAGTCAGCGAAGGCTATACGCTGGCACAATCCATGAGCGAATTCCCGCAGGCATTTCCGGATCTGTATCGCGCGACCGTGTCGGCGGGTGAAAAATCCGGCCATCTGGATCTGGTGCTCAACCAGCTCGCCGATTACACCGAATCGCGCTATGACATTCAGAAAAAAATACAGGGCGCGATGATTTACCCCGCGATCCTGACCCTGCTGGCGACCGTGATCGTGATCGGCCTGCTGACCTATGTTGTGCCCGATATCGTGAAAGTATTCGACAACACACGGCAGCAACTCCCCTTGCTCACGCGAGGACTGATCTGGACCAGCGATTTCCTCAAGGCCGTGGGCCCTTATGCCATTGTCATTCTTGTTGTTGGCGGCCTTGCATCACGCCCGCTCTGGCGGCGTGACGACGTGCGTTATCGGCTGCATGGCTGGCAGCTACGGTTTCCCTTGATCCGCAAGTTGGTGCGGGGGGCTAATGCCTCACGCTTTGCCAGCACGCTCAGTATTCTGACCCGCAGTGGGGTACCGCTGGTCGAGGCCCTGAAAATTGCGGCGGAGGTCAGCTCTAACTGGCATATCCGTGACGCCATCCGGCAAACTGCGGTGAAGGTTACAGAAGGTGGCAGCCTCAGCCGTGCATTGGAAGAAAGCGGCCATTTTCCGCCCATGATGATGCAGATGATTGCCAGCGGCGAGCAAAGCGGCGAGCTGGACGAGATGCTCGCGCGCGCCGCGACCATGCAGGAAAAGGAGCTGGGAAACCTGGTGACCACACTGGTGGGCTTGTTCGAGCCACTCATGTTGCTGCTGATGGCGGGAGTCGTGCTGATGATTGTGCTGGCGATCATGCTGCCCATCCTGTCCATGAACAATCTGGTGGGTTAGCGAGCGACTGGCCCGGCAGAATACAAGCTCTATCGTCATCACACTTGTTGAGGAGAAAAAATCGTGACAGTTGCAGGCAAAAGGCAGCGTGGCTTTACCCTGATTGAAATCATGGTGGTGGTGGCCATTCTGGGTATTCTCGCCACCATCGTGATGACTAATGTTGTCGGCAAAGACGATCAGGCGCGTGTGACCACGACCAAGACCAGCCTGGGTGCGGTCGCTAATGCGCTGCAGATGTACAAGCTCGATAATCACAAGTACCCGACAACCGATGAAGGACTGGAAGCGCTGGTGACCCGCGCGGCCTCGGCCAAGACTTTTCCGGACGGTGGCTATCTCAAGCGCCTGCCCGAAGACTCCTGGGGCAATCCACTTCGGTATGTAACCCCGGGCGATGCCGGCCGGCCCTTCGAGCTGTATTCCTTGGGCGAAGACGGTGTCGAGGGCGGAGAAGGTTACGCCGCCGACATTTATTACGAATAAGCTGGCATGTTGCGGCCACTGAACATCGCGCTCCGTCATCCGGCCGGCTTTACGCTGCTGGAAGTATTGATGGTCGTGCTGGTGGTCGGCATCCTGAGCTCGATTGTGCTGCTCAATATCAATCTGGGCGGCCCTGAACGCCGGATGGCGGATGAGACTGAACGGCTCGCGTCCGTACTGTCGCTGGCCGCCGAAGAAGCGGTCATGCAGAACCGTGAATATGGCCTGCTTCTGGAAGAGCAGGCCTATCACTTCTTATGTTTCGATGAAAAAAAGCAGAAGTGGCGCGGCTGCACTGAGACCCCGTTTTTGTCGCATGATCTTCCGGAAGGTTTGGAGCTGCGGCTGATGTCTGGGCAGAAGCTTCGCCTGCCTCAGAAAAAAGCCAAACAACAACTGACGCTAAATCCAGAAAAAATTTCGGCAATCAACGCGGAAGGTGGCGAGACACTCAAGGATGACATGACAGCTCCTGTTCTCGAGCCTGATGTGCTGTTGCTGTCCAGTGGTGAAGGTATTGCGGTCGAGTTGCAAATCCGTGTCCGCGAAAATCCCTTGCAGCACACCGTTATCCGCCTGGATGAAATTGGCCGCGTCAGTGTGGGCGATAAAGCGTCGCCAAGCGGGGAAGCAAGTGCGCCCTGACCTTCATGTTCGCCATCATTCTCGTGTGCTGTCTGGTGTGAGCCTGAGCCGTGGCTTTACGCTGATTGAGGTGCTGGTGGCACTGGCCATTTTTGCGATTGCGGCAGTGGCGCTGTTGAGCGCACAAAGCAGTCAGTTAAAAACGGATCAGCGCCTTGAAGACAAAATGCTTGCGCATTGGGTGGGACTGAATCATCTGACCGAACTGGAGTTACAACAGGCGTTTCCGGAAACCGGTCAAGGCCAGCGCAAAGTGCGCATGGCTGATCGCGACTGGTTGCTGACCAGCAAGGTGTCACCAACGCCAAGCCCGGATGTGCGTCGCATCGACGTTGCGGTCAGCGAGCCTGGCACAGGCATGAATGATGCGCCACCGGCCATTACCCGGCTCTCTGCATTTTTACCGCGCCCACGGCGGCAAAATGCCAATGATTAAATCAGCCTGTCGCAGGGCCACCTCTGGCTTTACGTTGCTGGAGCTGTTGGTGGCGGTTGCCATTCTGGCGCTGCTGGCAACCGGCGCCTACAAGTTGCTGACCTCCACTCTTGCGGTGCGTGAAACGACGCAACAGCACCAGCAGCAACGATTGGCCCTGCAAAAGGCGTTCAATCTGATCCAGCGTGATTTTCAGCAGGCCGTGCAGCGCCCGGTGCGTGATGAGTATGGTGATGCGCAGCCGGCGCTGTATTTGCCGCAGGCCAATGTTGTCGAGTTCACACGTACCGGTTGGCGCAATCCGATGGGCGAGACCCGCAGTGAAATGGTCCGTCTGCGTTACCGTGTGGAGAACGGCGAGCTGATTCGGGAGCGCTGGGACATGCTCGACCGTGTGCGCACGGCCGCGCCACAGCGCTTGGTATTGCTCGACAACGTCAGCGACTTCCGTTTGCGTATTTATAGCGGTGGTGGTTGGAGCAGCGAATGGCCCTTGCTGACTGCAAATGCCACGGAGCGCTCCAACACGCCCATCCCCGAAGGGGTAGAAATGGAGTTCCGGCTGGAGGGAAAGGGGATGTTGCGGCGCCTGATCCGTTTGCCGGAAGGAGAGGCCAGTGCCAGCCAGACGCCTTGAACCATTCCATCCGACACAGCAACGTGGCGTGGCGCTGATTACCGTGCTGTTGATCGTGGCGCTGACGGTGTTGCTCACCGCGGGCATGATGCGCAGCCAGCATGATGCATTGCGCCATGCGGAGGGCTTGTTCAGTCAGGATCAGGCAGTGCTGTATACCTCCGGCGCCGAAGCCTTCGCGCGCGACCTGCTGTTTCGTGATCACGAGAATGACAAGCGCAAAAACCGTGAAGTCGACAGCCTGGGCGAAACATGGGCGCGCCCATTGCCGCCGTTTCCTGTTGAAGGTGGCATGCTGCTCGCGCAGATCAGTGATTTGCAGGGGCGTTTCAACGTGAACCGTCTCTGGCATGACAATGCGCCGGATGAAGAGGCCATGGCCATTTTCATCCGGTTGCTGGATGCGCTGGAGTTGCCCCCGGAGCTGGGCCCTGCTTTGCGTGACTGGTTGGATGCCGACACGGACCCCGATGGACCCGAGGGGGCGGAAGATGACTTTTATACCCGGCTTCCGGTTCCCTACCGGACGGCAAATCGTCCGCTGGCCGATATTTCCGAGCTGCAGTTGATCAAAGGCTTTACGCCTGAGGTGGTAGCCGCACTGCGGCCGTATGTCGCCACACTTTCGCCGTCGACACTGATCAATGTGAATACGGCAGATCCGGTGGTACTGCAGGCGTTGGCCGATACCCTGAGCAAACGCACGGCGGAAGATGTGGCTGAAAAGCGTCCGGCAGATGGCTACGGCACCGTTCAGGATTTTCTGGCCGAGCCTGTGTTCAAT
>JAUXNL010000314.1 GCA_030684415.1 Moraxellaceae bacterium
CTTGAAATCAAAAGCCCCGCATTGCGGGGCTTTTGATTGTTCAGGTGCCGGGGGCGTCAGCGGCTGGCGGTTTGCGCCGGGCAGTTCAGGAAGCGCGAGCTGGCCAACCAGGCTTTGTCGGGATAGTAGGAAAACAGCAACTGGCCGCCCTTGAGCGTGTCGATCATTTGCACGGCAATGCCGGCGCGCACGGCCGGGCAGCCCCAACTGCGGCCCAGGCGGCCGAGTTTCTGCACGACTTCCTCATTCACATACGGCGCGCCATGCATGACGATGGCACGCTCCATGGCCTTGTCGTTCACGCCGGATTCCAGACCCGCCAAGCGCAGTGAATAACCATTGCTGCCTTTATAGGTACCTTCCGTGCGGAACAGGCCGAAGCTGGTGGCGCGGCTGTCCGGCGTATTGGAGAAGTGGGTGGTGGCGTCTTCGCCGCTGTTGCGGCCATGTGCGACCAGTTCGTGAAAGAGCAGGGCGCCGCTGCCGATGTCGAATACCCAGAGCCGGCGTTGGCTGGACGGCAGCGAGTAGTCAATCACGGCGAGCTTTTCGGGGGCGGCACTGCCGTTGGCGGTCGCACATTGCAGGGCTTGCACGGCGAGTGTGATCACAGCGGGGTTGGCATCGGGGGCGCTGGACTGCAAGCGTTCGGCAAGGCTGGCGGCCAGCGCAGGGCTGGCGCACAGACAGGCGAAAAGGAAAGCGGCAAGGTGGCGATGCATCTGTACACTCCGGCGGTGCGGCAACTGTTTTCACCGGCAAGGCCGGGCAGGGCTGCAATCCGTCGCAGGGCTGACGACCTGCCGAAACGTCTTTTGGCAGGTGGGCAACAGGCATGCCGCACCCTACCACCGTGAAGTCATGCTGTCTGCCCGCCTTGGTACGGGCGGTACAGAGCTGAGTCCGGCTGAGGCTGAGCGGTTGTGCGTGACCGGAAAACCAGAGGAACCGAGGGAACATGATAAGGATTCACCATGCGCTGCTGGTGCTGACCTGCCTGCTGTCGCCGCTTGCAATGGCTGATGCAGTGCAGGATGAAATCCGCGCGCGGTTTGCCGACGTGCAAGACCGTGAGCTCACGGCGTCAGCGGCGGGTTTACCGCAGGCCATGGCACAGTTTTATGCGGCCCGTGATTGGGCGCCTGTTTGGGATGAAGCCCGCCTGACGGGTTTGGTGGAGCAGCTTTCTGCGCTCTATACCGATGGTCTGGACCCACAGGTCTACGGTGTCGGGCTGTTGCAGCGCGAGCCCGTTGTGGGTGAGTCGCCGGCTCAAAAGGCCGAGCGCGACTTGATTGCGACGCGAGGCTATCTGCTGGCCTTGCTGCATCTCGTCAAGGGCAAGGCCGACCCGGCCCGTCTGGATGCGCACTGGAATTTCGAGGGTAGTCCGCTTGAGCCGCTATCAGGCCTTGCGGCCGCGCGCGAAGCGGCCGAGAAAAATGCACTGCCGACCATTTTCCAGCGGGCACGTCCTGCCAGACCCCAATACAACGCCCTCCGTTCGGCACTGGCACGCTATCGAGTGATGGAGCTTGAGGGCGGCTGGAAAACATTGCCGGCGGGTTCACCACTCAAACCTGGCATGCGTGATGTGCGCGTGCCGCTGCTGCGCGAGCGTTTGCAGGTCGCGGGTTTGCTGGGCCTTGATGTGCCGGCCGATCCTTGGCGTTATGACGACGCGCTGAAGGCGGCGGTCATGCGCTTTCAGGCAGAGTCCTATTTGTCGTCGGATGGAGTCGTGGGTCCCGGCACGCTCGCCGTGCTCAATATTCCGGTGAGCGTTCGCATCGACCAGATTCGCGCCAATCTCGAGCGGCTGCGCTGGTTCCGTCAGGAAACGGCGGGCGATGCGGTCATTGTGGATCTGGCCGGTTATCGCATCGCCTATGTGCGCGACGGCAAGACGCTGTGGCGCTCGGAGGTGCAGATTGGCAAGGAGTACCGGGCGACGCCGGTGTTCCGCTCTGAGATCAGTCACCTGACCCTGAGCCCCGGTTGGGTGGTGCCACCTACGATTTTTCGTGAGGACGCCTTGCCGGCGATTCGCCGCAATCCTGATTACCTGTCGCGCCAGCGCATGAAAGTTTTTAACGCGATGGGGCAGGAAATCCCGGCATCGGCGGTCAACTGGCGTAATCCCGGCAACATCACTTTGCGCCAGCAACCGGGCGCGGATGGCGCACTCGGCGAACTGGTCATCCGTTTTGACAATCTGTATTCCATTTATCTGCATGACACACCGCACAAGAGCTTGTTTGCGGCGAGCCAGCGTGCCACCAGCTCTGGTTGTATCCGGGTGCAGAACATTCATGAGCTGGCGGTATTGTTGCTGGACGATCCTGCAAAGTGGAGCCGCGAAGGCTTGCAGTCGGCCATCAATGAGCGGGTGACGCGCAACGTGAAGCTGACGCGGAAAATCCCCATCTTGCTGGCGTACTGGACGGTGGATGTGGGAGCAGACGGCTATGTGTCGTTCAAGCCCGATGTTTACAAGCAGGATGTGGCGCTGGTGGCGGCGCTAGATGCTCCGACAGAGTTGGCGCCGTTGCTCTGACCGATAGCAGGAAAAATGTCTGCAGGGGAATACCCATCTCCGTAGGGGATAGGCTCAGTGCGGAAGGGGAATGAGTGGTTTGCAGAAAAAAATCTGTTCGCGCTTCGACAGACCTCTCCGGAGCTTGCCGAAGCGCGAACGGTGTTTATTGAAAAAGAATGTCTTGCCAGGCTTGTCGCACTGGTTCCGTCAGAAACGGCCTTCGCGGTAATCATTGAACGCCTGTTCGATTTCCTCGCGCGTGTTCATCACGAAAGGGCCGAAGCGCGCCACCGGTTCGCCGAGCGGCTGGCCGGCAATCAGCAGCAGCCGCGTTTCTGCGCCGCCGGCCTGCAATTCGACCGCGTCACCCTGGCCGAGCACGGCCAGTTGGCCGCGTGCGATGGGGTGACGATGGCCTTCGCTGCCGGTCTGCAGCTCTCCGCCGAACACATAGACGAACGCCTGGTGGCCGACAGGCACATCGGTCGTCCATGTGGCATCTGGCGCCAGCGTGATATCGAAATACAGCGGTGCGGTGGCCACGCCCTGTACCGGCCCCGTGGCCCCGGCCAGTTCACCGGCAATCAGTTTCACGCTCACGCCAGTGGCCGGCTGCACGTCCGGAATCGCGTCGGGCGCAAACTCTTGATAGCGCGGTGCGGCCATCTTGTCGCGCGCCGGCAGGTTCACCCAGAGTTGAAAGCCCCACATCAGGCCATCTTCCTGCTCCGGCATTTCCGAGTGCACGATGCCCCGGCCAGCGGTCATCCACTGCACCGAGCCCGGCACCAGCAGACCGCTGTGGCCGTGGTTGTCCTGGTGGCGCATGCGTCCGGCCAGCATGTACGTCACGGTTTCGAAGCCGCGGTGCGGATGGTCCGGAAAGCCGGCCAGATAATCGCCAGGGGTGTCCGAGCGAAACTCGTCGAGCATCAGGAAAGGATCAATCTCGGGCGCCAGCGGGGTACCGATCAGCCGTGTGAGCTTCACGCCGGCGCCATCGCTGGCGGGCATGCCGCGCAACACGCGGGTGACGGGGCGGAGGGTAGTGCTCATGAGGGTCTCTCCTTTATAGGGACGGCCCGCTGTATGGCGAGGTGTTACTGGCCATGCCGCGCGGCTCGTCGCTGCCTTGTGCTGGCAACGATGCATGTCAGCAGTTTCGTTGAGAGAGCTGGCGGGATAAAGCCCCCGAAACAAGATGAACTGTTCCCTTGTAGCAACAGTTGAAGTCTGCGCCTGCAGTGACTGACCGGCATGCCTGTGGAAATGCAGTTGCTTGAGGCTGGCTTCCCAGAGCCATTCGGGTTGCCATTGAACAAGCCAGTCGCTTGTCCATGAGGTGTAGAAGCATTGACCACAATGGCCACCCCGCCTGAGCGTTTTGGTCACCGTGTCATGTCATTGTCCTGCCATCCCCCCTCTGCAAGCATGACCCGCCCGTCCGGCCGCTCTGTTTGCGGAGGTTCCCGGCGGTTGAAGCCACGAGCCATGACACCTGCGGTGCATGGCATGACTTTCCAGCGGAGTTCCAGGCAATGAGTGATGCCCTGTTTGATTTGTCACTGACTGAAGACCAGCGCATGACGCGCGAATCGCTGCAACGTTTTGCACGTGATGTTCTGCGCGCAGAAGCGCGTGCGGCCGACAACGCGGCCACCACCCCGGCCGGCTTGATGGAACAGGTGCAAGGCCTCGGTCTTGCGCTGATGCCGATTCCGGAAGACTTTGGCGGCGCCGGCGCGGCGCGTTCGCCGGTGTCGAATGTGTTGGCGCTCGAAGACCTTGCCTGGGGCGACATGTCGCTGGCATTGGCTGCCACGGCGCCCTTGGCCGTGGTCAACCTCTTGCTCGACCAGGGCTCGGCTTCGCAACAGGAAAAATATCTGGCGCAACTCGCCAGCGAAACATTTGTGCCTGCCGCGATTGCATTGATGGAGCCGCGTGCTCGTTTTGAGCCGTCGGAGCTGCGGA
>JAUXNL010000200.1 GCA_030684415.1 Moraxellaceae bacterium
TTCTTCAAGCTTTGCCAGATGACGCAGCTTGAGTTCCAGAATCGCCTCTGCCTGGATATCCGAAATACCGAAGCGCTCCATCAATACGGGCTTGGGCTTGTCTTCCATACGGATGATGCGGATGACTTCATCGATATTCAGAAAGGCAATCAGCAAGCCATCGAGGATGTGCAGCCGGTCCACCACCTTGTCGAGCCGATGCTGCAGCCGCCGCCGCACCGTCAGCAGACGGAACTCCAGCCACTCGGTCAGAAACGTCATCAGCCCCTTCACCTGCGGGCGACCATCCAGACCGATCACGTTCATGTTCACGCGATACGTGCTTTCGAGGTCGGTAGTAGCAAACAGGTGATTCATCAACTGCTCGACATCCACACGATTGGAGCGCGGCACAATCACTAATCGAGTGGGGTTTTCATGATCCGACTCGTCACGCAAATCCGCCACCAGCGGCAATTTTTTGGCCTGCATCTGATCAGCAATCTGGGTGAGGATTTTTGCGCCCGACACCTGATGCGGCAGCGCCGTCACCACAATGTCGCCATCTTCCACTTCATAAATGGCGCGCATGCGCAGGCTGCCACGCCCGGTCGCATACATGTTGATGAGTTCGTTGCGCGGCGTGATGAGTTCTGCACTGGTGGGAAAGTCCGGGCCGGGAATGATTTCACAAAGCTCATCCAGGGAAATGCCCGGGTCTTCCAGCAAGGCGATACAGGCACGCGCGACTTCCTTGAGATTGTGCGGCGGCACATCCGTCGCCATGCCGACCGCAATACCCGTGGTGCCATTGAGCAACAGATTGGGCAGGCGCGCCGGCAGCACTTTCGGCTCCTCCATGGTGCCATCGAAGTTCGGCTGCCAGTCCACGGTGCCCTGATCAAGTTCAGCCAGCAGCACTTCGGCATACGGCGACAGTCGTGACTCGGTGTAGCGCATGGCAGCAAACGACTTGGGATCATCCGGCGAGCCCCAGTTGCCCTGACCATCCACCAGCGGATAGCGGTAACTGAAGGGCTGCGCCATCAGCACCATGGCCTCATAGCAGGCAGAGTCGCCATGCGGATGGAACTTGCCGAGCACATCGCCCACCGTACGGGCCGACTTCTTGTATTTGGCCGTGTTTTTAAGGCCCAGCTCGCTCATCGCATACACAATGCGGCGCTGCACCGGCTTCAGACCATCACCGATATGCGGCAGCGCGCGATCCATGATCACGTACAT
>JAUXNL010000325.1 GCA_030684415.1 Moraxellaceae bacterium
GACGGAGGAGCTTGCTCCTCCGTCCCCTTTTTTATTTCATAAGTAACGAATTTTTTCTTGGTTCTGCAGATAAGACCGGATTGTTAGAGTGGCGCCAGTTCGGAAACCCACTCATCCGTTTTTACTTATTTGTATTATCAAGGAAAAGAAACATGAAACA
Organism: Moraxellaceae bacterium; assembly: GCA_030684415.1. GTDB lineage: Bacteria > Pseudomonadota > Gammaproteobacteria > Pseudomonadales > Moraxellaceae > UBA2031. Next base: position 161 of record JAUXNL010000325.1, read on the forward strand.
CTTGTATCAGCTTGTTGTGCTGGGCTTCGCATCCAGCGTGGTATTGTCCGCCGCCGCCCAGAGCACTATAGAAACAAGCGTGCAGAACTTGCAGCTTGCTGCAAACTCCCAGCCAGCTGCTCAAACACGTATAGAGGAAGTCCGTGTCACTTCACGTCGCCGTGAAGAGCTGGCTCAGGAAGTGCCGATTCCGGTCACCGTAGTCAGCGGGGATCTGGTTTCCGACACGGGTGGTTTTAACGTAAACCGCATCAAAGAACTGATTCCTTCGGTTCAACTTTACTCATCCAACCCTCGCAACACGGCGATCAGCATCCGCGGTCAAGGTACCACGTTTGGATTAACCAATGATGGCATCGACCCGGGTGTTGGCTACTATATAGACGGCGTCTTTTTTGCCCGCCCGGCCATTACAACGTTAGACTTTATTGACGTTGAGCGCATAGAAGTACTGCGTGGACCTCAAGGCACGCTGTACGGCAAAAACACCACGGCCGGAGCATTTAACGTCACTACCCGCAAACCTCAGTTCGAGAATGCTGCGCAGTTTGAAGTCAGTGCCGGCAATTATAATTTCCGGCAACTCAAAGGTACGGTGACGGGGGGCTTGAGCGATACTGTCGCAGGTCGTTTGTCAGTAACTTCTACGGAACGAGATGGCACCTTAAGAAACGTGGTCACAGGGCAAGACGTCAACACGCTTGAAAACTGGTCAGCACGCGGCCAACTGTTATGGACGCCGAGCGAAACAACTGAAGCACGTCTGATCACTGAATTGTCGCGCCAGGACCCGGTGGGTTATGCACAGGTTTTCGCAGGATCTGTGCGTAATAACCGCTCGGAATATCGCCAGTTTGAAACCATCATCGCAGACCTTGGTTACCAGCCACCCAGCCGCGATCCGTTTGATCGTCTGATTGATCATAATTCTGACTGGCGCTCCGGTAATGACATCGGCGGAGTGTCTCTGAACATTGATCACGAAATTGCTGGTGGCACGCTGACATCCACAACCGCCTGGTACTTCTGGGACTGGCGCCCTTCGAATGACCGCGACTTCCTTGGCCTGAACGCACTTAGCCTGTCTCAGGCGCCATCAAAACACGAGCAGATCTCACAGGAATTCCGCTGGGCAGGTGATCTGAGTGACAGCGTCAGCGGCGTTTTTGGTTTGTTTGCTGTGCAACAGGACCTGGAATCTTCTCCGTTTCACCGTGAAGAACTGGGTCCGGATCAATGGCGTTTTGTGTCACCCAATGCCGCCTCGGAAGCACAGTGGCGCACACCCGGATTGCTTGATGGTTTTGGCACCAGCAGCAGCCCGGGACTGGAGACTGCCAGCGCCGCACTGTTTGGACAGCTTGATTGGGCACTGACTGATCGTCTGAACTTGCTGACCGGTTTGCGTTTTAACTATGACAAAAAGGAAGTGGATTTCCAGCGCAAAGTCGGCGGCGGCGCACCACTCTCCAGTCCCGATCTGCAGGCATTGAGGAATGCCCAATACAGCAATCAGGCTTTCAAGGCTGATATTACCGATGACAACATCACTGGTACGCTGACACTGAACTATGCACTGCTGGACAGTGTCAACGTGTACGGCACGTACAGCACCGGTTTTAAACCGGTGGGGTTGAATCTTGGCGGTCTGCCAAGCGCAGGTGGTCGTGTGCTGACCGAATTGGGTGTGATCGAGCCGGAGTACGTTCAGCACTATGAGCTCGGTGTAAAAACTACGCCGTTTAGCGGAGCGAACCTGAACTTTGTGTTGTACCAGACTGACATTGAGGATTATCAGGCGCAGGTGCAAACCGCCGACATCAATGTGAACCGCGGATATCTTGCTAACGCAGAAGAAGTACGGGTTCGCGGTTTTGAGGTGGATGCCCGCCTGACGCTGGAAAGATTCCAGTTCCAGGCTGCATATGCCTACACTGATGGCAAATACGTGTCGTTCACCAATGCGCCTCTTCCACTGGAAGAAGTAGGCAGTGCGATTTCATTTAAAGATGTCTCTGGTGGTCTGCTGCCGGGCATTTCAAAAAATGCCTTGTCGCTGGGTGGCGAATACTTTCAACCGCTGAATCTGTTTGGTAATAACGGTGAATTTTTTGTGGGAGTGGACACCTTTTACCGCTCGGATTTCTCGTCCAGCCCGTCACCGTCACGTTTCCTGAATGTGGACAGCTACGCTCTGGCGAATGCCAGGGTCGGTTTCCGGGCTGGTGAAAACTGGACCGGATATGTCTGGGCGCGCAACCTGTTTGACAAGAATTACTTTGAGCAATTGCTGCCGGGTGCCGGCAACACAGGACACTATGCGGCAGTGTTAGGTGATCCTCGCACCTGGGGCGGTACGCTGCGCTACACATTCTAAGAGGAGTAAAGGGGGACGGAGGAGTAAACTCCTCCGTCCCCCTTTACTCCTCCGTCCCCTTTTTTATTCTTTGCCGATCCCGCCTGGAGTGCGACAGTGTGTCGCTTTGTGGATATCCGATGTGCCCCTAGTATATATGTCAGATACCGCACTTTCTCAGAATGCGGTGCGGACAACATCACTC
>JAUXNL010000202.1 GCA_030684415.1 Moraxellaceae bacterium
CCAGAAGAACGGCAAGGGCTATTACGTTTACGAGCAGGACAAGAAGGGCAAGCCGCAGAAGAAAGTCGACCCGACCACCTACGATCTGCTCAAGCCGATTGTTGCCGAGCGCCGTGAATTCGACGCCGACGAAATCATCGCCCGTTGCATGATTCCGCTGGTGAACGAAGTGGCGCGCTGCCTGGAAGAGGGCATTGTTGCCTCGCCGGCTGAAGCGGATATGGCGCTGATCATGGGCATCGGCTTCCCGCCGTTCCGTGGCGGTGCTTGCCGCTATGTGGACCAGACGGGCATCGCCAACTATGTCGCGCTTTGCGAAAAGTTTGCGGCGCTGGGCAAGGCGTATGAAGCGCCCCAGTTGCTCAAAGACATGGCCGCTGCCAACAAGAAGTTTTTCGGCTAATCACCATTGGCTCCCTCTCCTTCCGGGAGAGGGCCGGGGTGAGGGCCAGGCTGTAAATCGACCGCTGTGTCGGATTGAAAGCCGCCCCTCACCCTAACCCTCTCCCATGGGGAGAGGGGATAACCTGGAGAAATTCAAGATGAGTCTCAATCCGCGTGATGTAGTGATTGTGGATGGCGTGCGCAGCGCCATGGGCCGTTCCAAGGCGGGCATGTTCCGCAATGTGCGTGCCGACAGCCTTTCTGCCGAGCTGGTGCGGGCGCTGTTCAAGCGCAACCCGAATGCGAATCCGGAAGAAGTGGAAGACGTGATCTGGGGTTGTGTGAACCAGACCATGGAGCAGGGCATGAACATCAGCCGCAATATTGCGATGCTGGCGGAATTGCCCCGTACCGTGCCCGGCCAGACCGTGAATCGCCTCTGCGGTTCCTCCATGCAGGCGCTGCATACGGCGGCCGCGCAGATCATGACCGGTCAGGGTGACGTGTTTGTCATCGGCGGCGTGGAGCACATGGGCCACGTCGGCATGATGCACGGCATCGATCTGAACCCGGCGGCGTCCAAGTACTACGCCAAGGCCTCCAACATGATGGGCCTGACGGCCGAAATGCTCGGCATGATGAATGGCATCTCGCGTGAAATGCAGGACCAGTTCGGTCTGGCGTCGCACCAGAAGGCCTGGGCAGCTACTGAAGCGGGCCGCTTCAAGAACGAAATCGTCGGCATTGAAGGCCACGATGCCAATGGTTTCCGCGTGCTTTGCGAAATCGACGAAGTGATCCGTCAGGATGCGTCGCTGGAGCAGTTGGCCTCGCTGAAGCCGGCGTTCAATCCCAAGGGCGGCACTGTGACGGCGGGTACTTCTTCAGCATTGTCTGACGGTGCATCGGCCATGCTCATCATGAGTGCCGAACGTGCTCAGGCACTTGGCCTGAAGCCGCGCGCGAAAATCCGCTCCATGGCCGTGGCCGGCTGCGAAGCCGCCATCATGGGCTGGGGCCCGGTGCCGGCCACGCAGAAGGCGCTGAAGCGTGCAGGCCTGACCATCGATGACATCCAGACGGTTGAGCTGAACGAGGCCTTCGCCGCACAAGGCCTTGCCGTGCTCAAGGGTCTGAACCTGCTCGACAAGATGGATGAGAAGGTCAACCACAATGGTGGCGCGATTGCGCTGGGCCATCCGCTGGGCTGCTCCGGCTCGCGCATCACGACCACGCTGCTGAACGTGATGGAACAGAAGGACACCGAGATCGGTCTGGCCACGATGTGTATCGGCTTGGGTCAGGGTATCGCGACGGTTATCGAGCGCCTGCGTTAAGCCCTGCGACAAGCTTGCGGCGTACGGTGCGCACATGCACCGGCGCCGCTGCCGTCATTCAGGATTGCGCGATGCTTCTGATCCGGAGTATCGCGCGCATAAAAAAACCGCGGCCACAAGCCGCGGTTTTTTTATTGCCTGGGAGGGGCGGGTAGAACACGTGCTCTGGGAAAATCAGTGGCTGAGAGAGTCGCGGATGAGGCCGACAAACACGCCTTCGATGATGAGGTCTTCCTGTGCAATCAGCAGGGGCTGGTAGGCCGGATTGGCAGGAACCAGCTTGGCCTTGTCGCCTTCGGAGTCCAGGTATTTCACCGTGACTTCGTTGTCGATGCGGGCGACCACAATCTGGCCCTTGCGGGCGATGCCGGTTTTGTACACGGCGATAAGATCGCCTTCGAGAATGCCGGCATCTTTCATGGAATCGCCTTTCACGCGCAGCAGGTAAGTCGGGCGGCGCGCGAACAGGCCTTTGGGCACGGGCAGGGCTTCATCGTGGTTCTCGATGGCCTCGATGGGCAGGCCGGCGGCGACAGAGCCGATGATGGGGATGAGGTCGTCGTCTTGGGCATCGAGCAACTGGATACCGCGCGAGAGTTCAGCGTGCAACTTGATGTAGCCTTTCTGCTCCAGCGCACGCAGATGGTCGGCGGCCGCATTCTTGGACTTGAAGCCGAAACGCAGCGCCACTTCGGCTCGGGTGGGGGCCATGCCGTTGTGTTCGATGTTCTCACGAATGAAATCGAGAATTTCTGCCTGGCGTGTGGTCAAACCTTCCATTGCGCTTTCCTCGGAAACCTGCCCGGAACGGGAATGTGCTGACCCTACCATGGGAGCTGTTTTTATGTACAGTGCTGTACGTATGGTTTTTCAGGGGCTGCCGCAAAAGCCTTGGCAGCAGGCGGAGTGATTCGGGGCTCGAAGCAGCAGGAGTGTTCATGCATATCAGTGAGTTGGCCCTTCATCCGCTCAAGTCGGCGGCCCGCCAGCAGACAGACCTGATCCGTCTCGATGCACAAGGCCCGCTGCATGACCGGCGCTGGATGCTGGTGGATGCAAGCGGGCGGTTTGTGACGCAGCGTACGCATCCTCGGCTCTGTCTGCTTTCTGCTCGGGTGGATGACGAAGGTGTGTTGTGCCTGTCGGCACCCGGTGCGGCTCCGTTGCGCGCCGTGCCAGAGGCGCCGGTCACGCTAGCTGTGTCGGTATGGGAAGACGGGGTGGACGCCGTGACCGTGAGTGCAGCGGCCGATGCCTGGTGCTCCGCTTTTCTCGGGATGGCGGTCCGTCTGGTGCACATGCCGGCAGCGGGGCGGCGAGAGGTCGATACGGCATGGGCCGGGCCTGGGCATTTCACGGCATTCTCGGACGGGTTTCCTTTACTTGTCGTCACACAGTCTTCGCTGGATGCACTGAATGCCTTGCTGTCTGCCCCGGTGGACTGGCGACGCTTCCGTCCGAATGTGGTGATTGCGGGTGATGTGCCGCCGCACGCCGAGGATGGCTGGCAGCGGCTGCGTATCGGACAAGGGGCGCAGGCGGTCGAGCTGGCGCTGGTCAAACCCTGTTCGCGCTGTGTCATCCCGTCGATTGATCCTGATACTGCGGCAAAGAACAGTCAGATTCTGACGGTTTTGCGCGGCTATCGGGCTCGTGCGGATGGCCGCACGTATGTCGGGCAGAACGCGATTGTGCTGAAAGCCGGCGAGGGTGCCTGCCTGCGGCAGGGCGATCCGGTCGAGGTGCTGGCGTGAGCAAGCTGATACGGGCCGGCGTCACCTTTTGGCTGTGACCGTCTTGGCAAATGTGAACCGCGTCTCCCTGTGGCGTTGCCCGGCTGGCCTGTGCCTTGCAATTCCATTAAGGTAGGGCACGGGTTGCGGCACCGGGTATTGTCAGTGCAATGCCGACGTGGACGCCGTGCTGGCCAGAGGAAGACCCATGCTGCTCAAGGTGGCATGCGCAAGAAACCAATCATGACGACAAGCATCCAGTATTACTTCACCTTCGATGATGGTCTTGAGCTCAAGTTCAATGTCGATCTCGAACGCGTTTTCAATCCGAAAAAAATTCCCGCCGACGCCCCTGAGTGGACGGCGCTGGGCAATAACCAGTGCAGCAACTGCCCGCTGAGCAAGGCCGAGTACAGCCATTGCCCGGCAGCGCTCGACATCGACAAGATGGCCCGCGATTTCCAGAAGCTGCCGGCGCATACCAAAGCCAATGTGCGCGTGGTCACGCCCGAGCGTGAGTACGTCAAGCGCGTGGGTCTGGAAGAGGGTGTGCGTGCGCTCATGGGCCTGATCATGGCCACGAGTGCCTGCCCGGTGTTTGGTGCGCTCAAGGCGAATGCCCGCAACCATCTGCCCTTTGCCAGCCGTGAAGAGTTCATCTTGCGCTCGGCCTCCATGTATCTTCTGCGCCAGTATTTCGTGATGCGCGAAGGTGGTA
>JAUXNL010000340.1 GCA_030684415.1 Moraxellaceae bacterium
CTGGGTGCTCGCGAGCGGTCGTCATGGGCAGTGAGTCTCGGCAGTGTTAACGGGCGGACTTATATCGGGAAGGCTGGGGCGTGGCGATTGTCTGACAGCACCGCCGGTCGTGGCTGGCGCGACACTGGGCACTCCCGTGACAGCGTCAGCAGCAGCTTGCCCAGTGCCGGCAGGTGGGGGCCGACCAGCGCCTTGCCCGACGTCAGCAGCGACACCGATGTGTCGCGATCAGGGTCAGCCCAGCAAAAAATACTGGTGAAGCCCAGATGGCCAAACGCGCGCTGTGTGAATGGGCCGTAGAGCCCGACCGGCTTGTTGCCCAGCATCATGCCCATGCTGTAACGCATGGGCATGAGCAGGGTGCCATCAAATTCGGGGCGTGAGACCTCCAGTGTGGCGCGCCGGATGGTCATCGGGTTGAAGATACGTCGGCCTTCGTATTCGCCGCCATCGAGCAGCATCTGGAAAAAGCGGCTGGCTTCCTCGGCTGTGGCGTAGAGATTGCCGGCAGGGCAGACCGTGTCCATGAAGCGCGGGTCGTTGGTCATGTCGGTGGCCAGCTCCAGGCTACCGCCCAGAACGTGCTGGATATAGGTGCTCACCGGGGGTACCGGCTTGAAGCCGGTGCAGTAGTTCACGGCCACGGCATCGCGGTCTTCCGGGCGCATGCCGTAGTCGAAATAACGCATGCCCAAGGGCTGGCGGAAGCTCTCGTCCAGGAACTGGCGCACGGTCTTGCCGGTCACGCGCTCGATCAGCTCACCCAGAATGTAGCCCGCGGTGATGGCGTGGTAGGCCGCACGGTAACCCGAGGGCGAGACGGGCTCGGCCTTGTACAGCTCGCGCATGACAGCGGGCGTGTCGTAGAGCATCTCGGGGTCGAAGTTGCTGGATATCTTGGGGATGCCCCCACGGTGCGCCAGCAGGTGATAGATGGTGGCGTTGCGCTTGCCGTTGACACCGTATTCCGGAATGTAGTGGCTGACCGGGTCGAGCAGGTCGATATGGCCTTGCTCGTCCAGCAGGTGAATCAGCATGGCTGTCACGACTTTCGACGCGGAGAACAGGCAGACGGGAGTGTCGGGCGTTGCCAGTTGTTTCGACGTATCCGCGCTGTCTTCCGGCCCGTTGCCACGGGCATGTCCGATGGCGCGGTTGAGCACGATCTTGCCTTGGCGGCGCACACAGAGGGTGATGGCGGGAGAGAATCCGGTGCGGTACAGGCCTTCGGTGGCGGCCCATATTTTCTCGATCTGGCCGGGGCGGAAGCCTGCGGCCTCCGGGTCGGTTTCGCGCAGATGGTCAATGGTAGTGATGGCGCCCAGGTTGTTGGCAACCCGGCAAGAATTGGTGGACAGCAGCTTCACAACTCACCCGTGCGTAAGTTCTTGTAATGATGGAACACTAGCATGCAGCCCCACTTGCCAGCCAGTACGAGCGTGCCAGCTTCGCCGGCCTCACGACATGACGAAGATCAGGCGGATGGCCGGCGCCGCAGGCCTGTCACCAGCTTCAGCGGACGCAGCAGCGGCGCGAGCAGGCTCACGGTGCCGGTAATGCCGTCCACCTGCCGACGCACATGCTGCACTTCGGCCGATATCGCCCCAAAGCCGGTATGGATGTTGTCGACCTGCTCGCGCACCTGCTCGAAGCCGGTGGTGATGTTTTCCACACGGATGGACAGGGCATCAACATGGTCGGGAATGCCGTCCATACGCTGCACGGTAATCATGATGCGGTGTGCCATGACCAGAAACTCGAGCGCGGCGCGGATGACTGCTGCCGTCACCAGCCAGGCCAGTGGTGCGGCCAGCAGGCAGGCCATGCCCCAGAGCGGCTCCAGCCAAAACGCCAGCGCCACAATGGCGGCAATGACCACGGCCGCACCGAGCAAGAGCAGGCCGTAGAAAATCGGCAGTAGCTGCATGCTGAGGTAACGCGTGAAGCGCAAATCGAGCAGGCCAGCGAGAAAGTGGCGAAAAGCAGAGGGAGTGGCGTTGGCAGGCGTGGTCATGGGGCAGTTCCCGGCAGGTCAGGCATTGGCACCGCAACAGGCGGTGCGAGCCAGCATAGCCTGCCTGCTTGACGGCAAGCTTGACCGTGGCGTCACGTAAGTGGGTCAGAACGGCGATGTTGCTCTCAGGGCCGGGAGGCTTTTAGCCGGGCCACATCCTCCAGTACCTGACCCGCATGTTTGGCCGTGTTCACGCTGGGGTAGTGGTAGACGATGGTGCCCTCGGGGTCGATGAGAAACGTCTCGCGGCTGGCAAAGCCCACGGGGCCGATGCCACGGGCCACTCCCATGGCACGGCTGAGCGCCAACTGCTCATCGGCAAGCAGGGTGAACGGCAGCTTGTGAGTGCGCGCAAAATCTTTGTGTGAGGCGACCGAGTCTGCGCTGACGCCAATCACGGCGACGCCGGCTCGGTGCAACTCTTCATGCCGGTCACGAAAGGCCAGTGCCTCCTGGGTGCAGCCGGGCGTGTTGTTTTTCGGATAGAAATACAGCGCAACCCAGCGGCCTTTGAAGTCGGCGAGGGCGCGCGTCTTGCCGTCCTGGTCGGAGAGGCTGAGCACAGGAGCGGGCCGGCCGACCCACTCGGCGGCAATGGCTGAAAGCGGCAGCGAGAGCAGCACACTCAGCAGGGCAATGATCATTCGTGACATACGACGCTCCAGGCAGGTTTTTCGCACGGCCCGGCACGGCCAGGACTCACCACTTCGCATACTGGTCTTCAACAAAACCGGGTACACCGGCGACGCGGATGTCGCCCTTGTCGGTACGCAAGACGCCGTCGAAGCGGCCGAAAATCTGGCGGAAATTGCTGGCCAGCAGTTTCACGTCCATGGTTTCGCGATGCATGCCCACAGCAGTGAAGCACAGGTCCACGCGGCCGTCATCGGAACAAACCCGCCACGGCGCCAGAATGTTGTGGGCATCGAAATCGAAGCGCGCCAGTGTGGTTTTGATCCGGCGTCCGTCGAGCCAGAGGCAGTTGTCGCTGAAGCTGGTTTCATTCACGCCGCAGGTCAGGTTGAGCCCGATGGCGTGGCGGGTGCCGTCGGCGGCCAGGCCGGTGCCGGACAGGCAGGCCCAGTTCCAGTAGGTTTCCCGGCGCATATGGCCGCAGGAGAAGTCGTGGCTGCCCATGGCGCCCAATTGCGCGAGGTCAGCAGGTGTGCCATGGCGGATGATGTGGCCCTGCAGGGGCAGGCCGGCCATCTTGTTGGTGTAAACCCAGCCGGTATAGGCCGTGCGGGTGCAGACCGACATGGGCTCAAAACCGGTCTCGGGCATGACGGCATCGATTTCCAGCCAGTCGCCCACCTTCACGTACAACGACTTTTCCCGTGGCTGATCGCGGTAGCCCATGCGGATGTCCACGCCCGGCAGGCGGAAGCGGCTGCTGCCGTCGACCGGATTGTTCGCCAGCGTCATGCCCAACCCCAGTGGGCTGCGGAAGGTGCGAGTGACCATTTCGCCGGTCTTCATGTCGACCGTATAGATGAAGGCCATGGCACTGTGACGCAGATGGGCGAGGGCGCAACCAAAAAGCAGTTGCTCGCTCATGCCGGCAAAAAACTGGAACTGTTTGAAGCCCAGCCATGACGGCAGGCGACCGGCCGGCTTGCCAAAAGGGGTTTCCAGACGGAAGTCGTGGTGATTGATCTGCCGGAGCGAATCACTGAACTGCCCGAAGCAGGCCCGGCCGTTCACGATCAGTGGAGCGGGCGCCAGCAGGCGAGGAGAGACGGACGCGTTCATGTTGAGTCCTGTGGCCAGCCCGGCGGGGTGACAAAACCGCGGGTGACTTCGTTATGGTCAGGGTCGAGGCCGATGACGGCTACCGCCCGATTATCGGCAGCTCGCACGAGCGTCTCAATCAGTTCAGGCGCACTCAGGTCATCACCAATGCGGACATCTGGCGTCACTCGGGTCAGCCAGTTTTGCTTGGGCAGGCGAATCCAGCGCAGCGGCAAGCCCTCATGATGCTGCACAAAGTCGGCTTGCGGCATCCACCAGCCCTTAGGGTGAGCTGGGCCGGCCGAGGCCGGAGCCCATTCCTGCCAGTGGGTGCTGGCCGGGTAGAACAGCCGCCCCTTGAGCAGACAGACAGGTTTGGGCAGGGGCAGGCCGAGGTCGCGTAACAGGGTGCGGCCTGCGGGGGTGCGCAACAGCGTCAACTGGCGCTGACGTAAATGCTCAACCTTGATGTCGAGACGGTCTCGCAAGCCCGGGCCCACCCATGCCGACAGGGCGCCACCCCTGCGGATGCCCAGATAGAACTTCACCGCCACTTCCCAGTGCTGAAGCTCACCGCTGCGCCGGTCCTCCACCAGAAAGTCGATTTCGCCCAGCGTGCGGTTGCCGTCGCGCACGGGCAGGGCATGGCCGACCAGACGGCAGAGCGGGTTTTCCGGCCAGGCCAGCCAGAAAGCCAGCAAGCCCTCGAAATGGCTGCCAAGGCGATGGTCTTTGCGGGCGGCCAGCGCCGCTAGCAGAGGCGACGGATCGGCATCGAGCCGCTGCAACCACTCGTGGCTAGCCGCTAGCGCGTTGGCGGACCACGCCTCGTCCAGCCACTGCAGGCGTGTCTCGGCCGGCGCTAACAACGGTGGGCTGCCCAGCACCCACGCCAGGTCTCGCACCTCCGCTTGTTGCCAGAGCTGCGGGCAAGAGGGCTGCCAGTGCAACTCATCGTGGCGTGGTGACTTGGTGGTTCCGGTCATCTCGGCTTCCGGGTATGCTGCCGCGCCATCGTGCTGGCACGATCGTTCCAGCGTGCGACCGCGCCGCTGTCAGCGCGTCGTCTCGGGCTCTTGTCAGCACGTTCAGGTGTTATCGGACACAAGGGATATTTCATGTCACCCCCACCTTTTACGAAAGCAGTTATGAAAGCAGCTCCGGAAAATCCGGCTGTACAAGCGCCACTGGCGCTGGTCACCGGTGGCGGCTCGGGCATCGGCCGCGAGCTGTGCAAACTGTTCAACCGCGACGGCTATCGTCTGGTCATCGTCAGTCTGCTCGAGGATGAACTGGCCAGTGTGAAAGCCGAATTGCTGGCCGAACGCCCGGATGCAGACGTCCTCACCATACAGCAGGATTTGTCCTTGCCCGATGCCGGTGAAAAACTTTATGCCAGCATCCGCCGCCGCAAGATCGCGGTCGATGTGCTGGTGAACAATGCCGGTTACGGCCTTTGGGGCGATCACTTCGACATTCCCTTCGAGCGCATCAAATCCATGCTCATGCTGAACATGGTGACGCTGACCACGCTGGCCACAAAGTTTGGTGCCGAGATGCGCGAGCGCGGCTCGGGCGGCATTCTCAACATCGGTTCGACCACGTCGTTCCAACCGCTGCCATATCTGGCCGCGTATGCCGCCACCAAGCATTACGTCGTGGCGTTCAGTGAAGCGCTGGCAGAAGAAATGAAGGGGTATGGCGTGACAGTGACCTGTGTTTGCCCGGGCACGACGGCGACGAAGTTCCTCGAAACCGCAGGTGTGCAGTCATCACCCACGTTTGGTTCGGTCGGTTATTTTGCTGACAAGGCGGCGATGTCGCCGGTAGACGTGGCCCGGGTGGCCTACGAGGGCTTGCGAGCAGGCCAGCGCAAGCCGATTCCGGGGCTGTCGAACTGGGTGCACTTTCTGGGCAGCCGTTTGCTGCCGAATCGCGGCATGGCCTGGGCCATGCGCCAGGTGTATCAGGTCAAGGGAAAGTGAGTGCGGCGCTCCCGTTGTGGCGGGAGCACCAAGAGTGCGCGGGGTAACCACTGTTTCATCGTCCGCGCTGATCATGGAGGCCGCGCGCCCAAGTCGTTACAGCGGTGTCTGCATTTGGAAGCGCGCTTGGGCAGAGCGCCTGATTGACGATGTCAGCGTGCGCCGGCGGCTTCCAGTATCTGCACGAACTCGGCAGATTTTGGGTGTTCGCGCACAATGTCGAGCAGGCTGCGGCCGTCCGGGCCTTTGGCCGACAGGTCACGGCCAGCGGCGACAAAAAAGCCGGTGAAGCGTTCGAAGTCGATCCCGCGCATGTGTTTGTAGGCGGTCATCAGCGCACTGAAGTCAGCGTTTTCGCCGGCCGGCGGCTGCCGGTCCAGATAGCCGCGAACGCGCTCGTCACTCCAGTCTTCGCCAAAACGGGCCGGTTGGCTTACTCCTGCCATTGCTGTTTCCCCACCATTACGGATGCCAACGAAAAACCGCCCGGGCAGGGCGGTTCGGAATGGGCGGCACTTTATGGCCGTGCCCGCAGACGGTCAAGCCGGTGTGGCCGTCTGCGGCTATTGTCATCGCTATCTCAACGATACGGCTGGGCGCTGCGCAGGATGAGGCTGTCCATGTATTCAGCCACGGCCAGCAACTGGTCATGGGTGAGGTCGGGCACCAGCTTGCGGATCACCATGTGCACCGCGCCACGAATCACGCTAACGCCGCCCTCGGCCATCTTGCGCAAAATGAAGCCGAGCTTGAGCAGCTCGATGGGGTTGGTGAAGTAAGCCTCCATGGCCAGGTCAGTGACTTCATTCAGGACGGCCGTCAGTGCCGGAATCTGCTCTTGGGTCTGGCCGTCGCGCATTTTCGTGATGACGTCGTGCAGCCGCTTGTAGGTGTCGGCACTGATGGGAAAGCCCACATAAGCGGCGGCATGGCCATGGACATCCGGCGCCGTCAGCATCAGGCTGCCCACATAATCGGCCATCGGCAAAAGCTGTTTGTTGTCGAGCTTGTTGATGATGGTGCGCGAAATGCTGTGAATGGTGCTCTTGATGGTGCCGACGGAGCCGTGAATCAGCTTGCTCATGAACGGGCTCAGCTTGAGCAAGTCGATGATGTCGATAAAAAACACCTGCAGTACCTCGTCCGTGAAGTCCACCATGATGTCGTTGAGCAAGCCCGACTGCGAAGCGGAGACGCGCTTGTCGATATTGGCCACCAGGGTTTCGGAGTTGTGACGCAAGCGCTCGGAGGACAGAAAGGCAATATAGGCAGTCATGGGCT
>JAUXNL010000203.1 GCA_030684415.1 Moraxellaceae bacterium
CACTACCCCTAATGGCGCTATTTCGATAGTTGGCCTAACTGGCTGCTAGGCTCCCCTCTCTGCGCTCTTGCGGACGCTTGCTATTAACCATAGACACGAACGATCTTGCTTTTATGGTATACAAGCCGAGGGCAAGCCTAAGGCTTGGGTAAGCTAGGAATCAAGGAGGATATAGATGGGAGCGGACTATCAAAGACTGAAAAAAATTCTCGACATACCTAAAGCTGCTCGCTGGCTTGTTCGGGATTGTGAAGACGAATTCTTCCCCGACACTCTAAACTTTGCAGATGTTGCTGCGAAGCTTACGGATTACTTAGAGCAACGCCAGCATCGATATCTTCAAATCGATTCATTTACTGCAGTTAGAGATTTTGTTCCAAAATCAAATGGAATGCTTCGAGAGGCAGTGTGGCTCCATCCAGTGCATAGGTTACTGTATTTGGCGACATTGCATTATTTGCTCCCAAAGCTTGATCATCACATCCCATCAGAAGTCTATTCCTATCGCCTTGATTCTGACGATCAAGATGGGTATCCCTTCGGCAAGCGACTGGAAAGATGGAAGGACTTCCACAATGATTTCCGCCGTGCTTGCCTTGATGAGCAGACCGGCGCAGTTTTGATAACGGATATTGCGAGTTTCTACGACCATATCCGCGTAGAAGATCTTTCGTCCAGGATACGTTTGATGCTTGGCGCAGGAATGAATGAGGACGACCGGGCAGTCGTTGACTTCCTGCAGTCTCTAATGCTTCAGTGGAGCACTAGTGGATATGGAATTCCACAAAATATTGATCCAAGCAGTTTTTATGGATCTTTATATCTGTCCGGCGTTGATCACGAAATCATCCAGAAAAGATACAAATACTTCCGCTGGGTAGATGATATTAGAATTTGTGCTAGGAATAAGAAGCAAGCGCTCAGAGCATTGCATGATCTTCAGGAGTCGCTCTCTCACCACCGCATGTTTTTGGCAAGTGACAAGACCAAGATAGTCGTCCGCGGCACGCCTGAATTTGATGAGCTTGTTGATGTCGAAGACGATGCGTATATATCCAACGTAGAGGACATGATTGCTAGGGGAGGCCGCAAAGAAATTGAGGCGGCCATTCCAGAAATATTTCGAAGACTGGCAATTCAGGCATCTCCGGGTGGAGATGATCGAAAATTCAGGGCTTATGCAAATCGCGCTCTACAGATAGGGGAGTTTCAAGAGTTTTCTGAGTCTGTAATAGACCAACTTGTGCCTTTTGTAGTTTCTCGAATGGAGAGCCATCCAAACAGAAGCGACTATTGGACAAAATTACTTCAGTCCGCCCCGGAAGGCGCGTGGCTTAGTATGGCACAGAGACTTTTGATCAATGATGCCTCTGTCTATAACTGGCAGAGATTCTATGTGTGGAAACTTCTCATTGCGCGCCCTCAAATTTCTGATGAACTGATGAACTTTGCGCTTAGCACCGCCATGTCGCCAGTTTCCGATCTCGAAGCAGCGCAAGCCATAGTCTGCTATGGAAAGCATGCCAATAATCAGCAGCGAGAAGCACTATATGCGCAGCACTTCAGCCCACAAAAGCCCTATCCGATTCAGAGAGCAATTCTAATAGCGATTCAAGAAATTCACCCTGAAGTTCGTGGCAGGTTATACAAGAGGGCCATAACGCAGTGTCCTGAGCACACGCAATTGGTTCAATATCTCGAGGAATTGGAAAGTCCAAAATATGGAATATCAAAGAGAGCTGTGCGGCAACTTCCTGAGCAACCACGGGAAATTGAAACAGCAATTGCACGAGGCATAGGCATGGCAAACGGAGTAGTTGTTCAGTACCGTCTTTCCAGACGAGACTATGACTACGACTGACACCTAATGACTAGTTACGGACTCGAGCAGTAAGTTAGGCCAACTATCGAAATAGCGCCATTAGGGGTAGTGGCATAAAAGTCTTAATAGTTGGCCCGGACG
>JAUXNL010000346.1 GCA_030684415.1 Moraxellaceae bacterium
GTGCCATAGGCCAGCGCCGCCACGGCTTGCGCACCACCAATCGTGAACACGCGATCCACGCCAGCCAGATACGCGGCCGCGAAAACCAGCTCGTTGATTTCGCCACGCGGCGTTGGTACGACCATGATGATTTCGCGCACCCCGGCGACTTTGGCCGGCAACGCATTCATCAGCACGGAGGAAGGGTAAGAGGCTTTGCCGCCCGGCACATAAATGCCGACGCGGTCCAGCGGCGTCACCTGCTGGCCGAGCACCGTGCCATCGGCCTCGGTGTACGACCAGGAGTCCTGCTTCTGTTTTTCGTGATATGCACGCACGCGATCGCGCGCTGTGGTGAGTGCCTGCCGCTGCGCCTCTGGCAGACCGTCATGCGCAGCCTTGAGACGCTGCTGCGGAATTTCGAGATGGGTGGCATCGCGAGCGTCTAGCCCGTCGAAGCGCTGCGTGAATTCCAGCAGGGCCGCATCACCCTCGGCGCGCACGCGATTGACGATGTCGGTGACGGCGGCCAGCACGCCGGCATCGCTCACTGCCTCCCAGGCCAGCAAGGCATCGAGGCGTTTGTCGAAACCCGCAACAGTGGTATCCAGACGGGGAATGAGTTCACTCATGAGGGTCGCCTCCTTCCGGAACACTCAGGCGGCCGCCGATGCGCGACGCGCCACTGCAGCTTCCAGACGATCGATGATGGGCTGGATCACGGCATGTTTCATTTTCATCGCCGCCTTGTTGACGATCAGCCGCGAAGTCACATGGGCGATCAGCTCGGTGGGCTCCAGACCGTTTTCTTTTAGGGTCTTGCCGGTATCGACCACATCGACAATGCGGTCGGCCAGGCCCATGAGCGGCGCCAGTTCCATGGAGCCGTAAAGCTTGATGAGCTCGACCTGCTCGCCCTTTTCAGCATAGTAGCGTTGCGTGATGTTGACGAACTTGGTGGCCACACGCAGACGTCCCTGCACGGCAGGCGCATTCACCGGCCCCGCCACCATCAGCTTGCAACGTGCGATACCCAGGTCGAGCGGCTCGTACACGCCACCACCGCCATGCTCCATCAGCACATCTTTGCCGGCCACGCCGATATCAGCCGCGCCGTTCTCGACATAGGTCGGCACATCGGTCGCGCGAATGATCACAATGCGTACCGCCGCATGCGTGGTCGGGAAAATCAGCTTGCGTGATTTTTCCGGATCATCGAGCAAGTCGATACCGGCCTCGCGCAGCAGCGGCAGCGTGTCGTTGAGAATGCGCCCCTTGGACAGGGCAATGATGATCTGGCTCATGCACTTTCTTTCCCGGTGATACGGCGGATGGTGGCGCCCAAACCTTGCAGCTTTTCTTCGATGCGCTCGTAACCGCGATCAATGTGGTAAATGCGGTCGACCAGCGTATCGCCCTCTGCCGCCAGTGCCGCAATCACCAGCGACATCGACGCACGCAGATCGGTGGCCATCACCGGCGCCGCCTGCAACCGCTCCACGCCAGTGACAATCGCGGTGTGACCATCCACCGCCACCTTCGCTCCAAGACGATTCAGCTCGGGCACATGCATGTAGCGGTTTTCGAAAATGGTTTCGATGATGGTACCGGTGCCTTCTGCCACCACATTCACCGCCATGAACTGCGCCTGCATGTCAGTGGGAAAACCGGGGTGCGGTGCCGTGCGGAAATTCACCGCTTTCGGACGCCGGCCCTGCATGTCGAGTTCGATCCAGTCGGCGCCGGTGGTAATCACGGCACCGGCTTCCTGGAACTTCAGCAGCACGGCATCGAGCAAATGCGGATCCGTTGCCAGCACTTTCACGCGACCACCGGTCACAGCGGCCGCGGCGAGATACGAGCCGGTTTCGATGCGGTCGGCAATCACGCGATACGTGCAGCCTTTGAGCGACTCGACACCCTGCACGGTAATGGTGTCGGTGCCGGCACCTTCGATGCGTGCACCCATCGCCGTGAGCAGGCCGGCGAGATTGATGATCTCGGGCTCGCGAGCGGCATTCTCGATAATCGTCGTCCCTTCGGCCAGCGTGGCGGCCATCAGCAGGTTTTCCGTGCCGCCGACCGTCACCATGTCAAACACGAAACGTGCGCCTTTCAGGCGGCCATCGACCTTGGCGTGCACATAGCCGTTTTCGACGCGAATGTCGGCGCCCAGTGCCTGCAGACCTTTCAGGTGCTGGTCGACCGGACGTGAGCCGATGGCACAGCCGCCAGGCAAGGACACCGTGGCCTCGCCAAAACGTGCCAGCAAGGGGCCCAGCACAAAAATCGATGCGCGCATCGTGCGCACCAGCTCGTAGGGCGCCACGGCCGTGGTCAGCGTGGTGGCATTGACCTCTACCTGACACTGGTCGCCAATCACCACGGTGACGCCCATGTTGCCGAGAATCTGGATCAGCGTAGTGATGTCGCGCAGTTGCGGCACATTGGTGAGCGTGACCGGCGTATCGGCCAGCAGGGTGGCCGCCAGCAGCGGCAACGCCGCATTTTTGGCGCCAGAAATGGTGACTTCGCCATCAAGGCGGGCGCCGCCGGTAATCAGTAACTTGTCCATGGTCTCGCCTGCAAAAGCAGATGCTCAAAAAACGGAATGCCGCGACAGGTTCATCGTCACGGAGGGGCTGGCAAAAGCCGATGTCAGCGCATCAGCCGAACAGACGAATCTTCCGCCACTCTTCCTGCGTCAGGGTGCGCATGGACACGGCATGTATTTCGCCGCTGGCGATATGGGCGTTGAGCGGCGCGTAAATCAACTGCTGCTTGGCCACCGGGCGCATGCCGGCAAAGCGGTCGGTGACCACGGTCACGGTGTATTTGCTGCCTTCACCCTCTACATGGATTTCGGCATCGGGCAGGGCGGCCACCAGCAGGGCCTTCACATCATCGGCGGTCATTCGGGTTCTCGGGCACGGAAGCTCCCCGGACAGTGCCGGGGCAGGAGGCGCGCATGATAGCACCGCCGCCGCCACGGGTAATGACGCAGACGCCGGACAACCCGAGAGAGAGCTGGCTTTTCAGGCCGTGCCGGATGCCAGCAAGACGCTGTCGAGGCCGCTGACCCGAATGATGGCCTGGCACTTGGCCGGCACATGGCGGAGTTGCAGTGGCTTGCCGGCATTCGCCGCCACACGCGCCCAGCGCAAGAGCACGGCAACGACCAGCGTGCTGGCCGACTCCAGACGAGCCAGATCGACACAGGCCGGGCCGCCATCTGCCAACAGCCGCTCGCCCGCACTCGCCACCTGGTCAGCATTGTCATAGCCGAGCGCGCCCACCAGCACGAGGCAGTCTGCCTCGCGCGTCAGCGTTGCAGTCGAGGCGGTGCTGGAGGTCGTGGCGTTGGGCACGGCGGCCATCACTTCTTGTCGGCCTTGGCCGGTGCATCATCGAGCGCACGGGTATCAGGCGCCCAGCCGGCAATCGCCGCATCAATGCTGCCGCGATTGGCTTCTACGGCTGAGCTGAACTGGTTACGGAAGGTCAGCCCCAGATTGATGCCGTTGATGAAGATGTTGCGCACTTTCCACTCGCCCGCCTTGTCCGTCTGCAACTGGAAGGTCACCGGATAAATCTGGCCGCCATTGCCGTGCACGTCGATATCCACCTGCGCCTTGCCGGCATCCGCGCCCGCCTTGTACGGCTTGAACACGATCTTCTGGTTTTCGTAAGAGGTCAGCCCCTTGGCATAGGTCCGCACCAGCGACTGCTTGAAGACGCGGGCAAACTCCTTTTGCTGTGCCGGTGTGGCCTGACGGAAATACTGGCCCATGACGCTACGGGCAATACCGTCCACGTCCACGAAGGGGGTGATGTTCTCATCCACCAGGCGGTACAGCGCCTGCGGGTCTTTCTGCAGAACGGCCTTCTCTTTGAGTACGCGCTCAAGCAGGGCATTGGTTGCCGTTTCGACAATTTGCTGCGGATGGCCCGTGGCCTGCGCACCCAACGGCAGCGCCAGCAGGACTACAGCGCTTATTCGTTGCCAGAATTTCATCTTGTGTCTCCTTGACTCACGTAAGAGCGAACCGGCTAGTAGAGTGACGAGCCTGAGAATCAGTTGGCCGGGTCCGGTTTGTTCATCTGGTTGGAGAGGAACTTGCCAATCAGATCCTCCAACACAAGCGCCGACTGGGTCTGTTCGATTTCGTCACCGTTCTTGAGGAATGTGTCATCGGCGCCCGGCACGATACCGATGTATTTTTCACCCAGCAGGCCGGCCGTGAGGATGGACGCGACGGCATCGGTGCTGATCTCGTTCACTTCGTTGTAGATGTCGAGCGTGACCTGCGCCTTCAGCGATACCGGATCAAGGCGGATATCGGTCACACGACCAATCACGACCCCCGCCATAGTGACTTTTCCGCGCACGGCCAAGCCCCCGGCATTCTGGAACTTGGCAGTGACCTTGTAGCTGGGACGGCTGGTTTCATCCGCCAACCCGCTGACCTTGATGGCCAGAAAAAGCAGCGCCGCCAGTCCGGCGACCACAAACAGGCCAACGGCCATTTCCACAACATGAGAGCGCATCAGAAACCTCCAAACATGACAGCGGTGAGCACGAAGTCGAGCCCGAGTACCGCCAGTGATCCGTATACCACCGTGCGCGTGGTCGCGCGGGAAATGCCTTCCGAGGTCGGCTCGCAGTCGTAGCCCTGGAACACCGCAATCCAGGTCACCACAGCGCCGAAGACAACACTCTTGATGATGCCGTTCACCACATCATCGTAAAAACGGATGGAGTTCTGCATGTTGGCCCAGAACGAGCCATCGAAAATGCCGAGCCAATCCACCCCCACCAGGCGGCCACCCAACACACCGACCGCAGAGAAAATCAGCGCCAGCAAGGGCATGGAAATGAAGCCGGCCCAGAAGCGCGGCGCGATGATGCGGCGCAGGGGATCAACACCGATCATCTCCATGCTGGAGAGTTGTTCGGTGGCTTTCATCAAACCGATTTCCGCGGTCAGGGCCGAACCAGCGCGGCCGGCAAAGAGCAGCGCCGTTACCACCGGGCCGAGCTCGCGCAGCAAGCTTTTGGCCACCATGGTGCCGAGCGCCTGCTCACTGCCGTAATCAATCAGGATGGTGTAGCCCTGCAGGCCGAGCACCATGCCGATGAACAGGCCCGACACCACGATGATGGCCAGCGACAGCACACCGACCGAATACAACTGCTGCACCAGCAGCGGAAATCCGGTACGCGGACGCGGTATGGCCACCAGCGCCTGCCAGAGAAAAAGGCTCGCGGCCCCGATGGTACGCAGGCTTTCCAGCGTGCTTTCACCGAGACGGCGGACGCCATGCATCGGGCTATGCATCAAGAGGTGCTCCCTGTGCGGCCGGGCTTGAGCTGCTCGGCAAACGATGGCGCCGGAAAACGGAACCGGACCGGACCATCGGGATGTCCGTGCAGGAATTGCTGCACAAATTCGGAATCTGATGCGCGCAACTCATCTGGCGTGCCCTGCCCGATCACCTTGCCGCCCGCCAGCACATAGATGTAGTCGGCAATCGACAGCGTTTCGTGAATGTCGTGCGAGACGATGACGGTGGTCAGCCCCAGCGCCTCACGCAGCGTGCGGATGAGCGTCACCAGTACGCCCATGACAATCGGGTCCTGCCCGGCGAAAGGCTCGTCGTACATGATGAGGTCGGGGTCAAGAGCAATGGCACGGGCAAGGGCGGCACGGCGGTTCATGCCCCCCGACAATTCGCTCGGCATCAGGTTTTCGGCACCACGCAGGCCTACCGACTCCAGCTTGAGCAGCACCAGCTCACGGATCAGCGACTCGGACAGCGGGGTGTGGGCACGCAGCGGAAACGCCACGTTTTCATACACGGAAAGATCGGTGAACAGAGCGCCCGACTGGAACAGCATGCCCATGCGGGCACGGGCAGCAAACAGCTCATCACGACTCATGTCCGCAACATTGCGTCCGTTGACCAGCACCTGGCCACTGTCGGGCCGGAGCTGCCCACCGATGAAGCGCAACAGCGTCGTCTTGCCGCAGCCGGACGGCCCCATGATGGCGGTCACCTTGCCACGGGCAATGCTGACATTCACGCCATCAAAAATGGCGCGCTTGCCACGGTGAAACACCAGATTGCGGATGTCGACGAGATTGTCACTCTTGGGGGTGACTGCCGCGTCCCTGGAGGAAGTGTCCGTCATGAGATAAGGGCCATGGGCCATCAGGCAAAAAGTGGGCGGACTATACCACCGCCCCCTCAGGCTGATGAGTTGCGTCTGCGTAATTGCCCCCCGGCACAGGCGGGTGGCTTATCACGGCTGCCGTGGGGGATAATGCCGCCCTTGCGCACAGACGTGGCCCCATAATGAGGTCACATCTACATTGGCCTCAATGCTCTGCTTCGCCCCTGTGCCTGCTCCGAGACCGGCTTATAGCAACGAGCCCTGCAACAAGCCCAGCGACTGACCCTGCGAGGAACCCTACATGGCCGATTTCGATTTCATCCGCGCCGGCCAGCGCGTGATCCGCATCGAGCAGACCGCGCTCGACAACCTCAAGCCGCATATCGACGCGCGCTTCCAGGCCGCCTGCAAAATCCTGCTGGCCTGCACCGGCCGTATTGTTGTCACCGGCATGGGCAAGTCCGGCCATATCGGCAACAAGATTGCGGCCACGCTGGCGTCCACCGGCTCACCAGCCTTTTATGTCCACCCGGGCGAAGCCAGCCATGGCGATCTCGGCATGATCACGCCGCAAGATGTCGTCATCGCCATCTCCAATTCAGGCGAAACCGGCGAAATCCTCACCATCGTGCCCTTGCTGAAACGCATGCACGCCAAACTCATCAGCATCACTAACAACGGCAACTCATCGCTCGCGCAAGCGGCTGATGTGAGCCTCGAAATCGGTAAGTCGGAAGAGGCCTGCCCGCTCGGCCTTGCCCCCACGTCTTCCACCACCGCCACACTGGTACTGGGCGATGCACTCGCCGTCACGCTGCTCGAAGCGCGCGGCTTTACCGCCGAAGATTTCGCGATGTCACATCCGGGCGGCGCACTGGGCC
>JAUXNL010000350.1 GCA_030684415.1 Moraxellaceae bacterium
CCCTCAGAGGCTCGGGATCAAGCCGAGATTGTGCGCTCTTGCGCAGCAGGCCCCAACTGCGCTGAAACTGCCCCATGCGCCACTGGCTCGCCCTCCTCGCCGCCCTCGTCCTGGCGGCCTGCGATTCGGCCGGCCCCCGCCCGGCGCTCCTGGACAGCCGCTCACCCCCTGGGCTCGCGCCCCGCTTCCTGGCCCCGCAGGGTTGGGCCTGGGGGGCCATCCAGGCGCCTGGGGAACCCGAACTCCGCTATGGCGTCACCGCACCCTCAGGGAGCGCCCGCCTGGCCCACGTGCTGATCCTGCCTGACACCGATGAGCCGGCTGAAGTCTGGTTCGAGACGGCGGCAGACCTCAGTCGCGCTGGTTACGTGGTGTGGACGCTGGAATGGGAGAGCTTTGGCGGATCCGGGCGGCGCCTCCCCCCCTACGACATGATCCATAGCGACACCGCCATGGCTGGCCCCTTGGCCATCACCGCCCTCATTACCCAGGTGATCGGCCCTACCCCAGGCCGGCCGCTGGTGCTGATGGCCTCAGGCGACAGCGCAGCGGCCGCCCTCACGGCCCTGGAGCTGGGCGCGCCTGCAGACGCGGTCATCTTCAGCGCACCAGATCGAGTGAGCGCGCAGTCCCTGAAGCCGTGGGAGCATGTCGCCGTCCGGGTCGGCCTCGCCCGTCTGCCTAGCCCCGATTGGCGGCCCTGGTCGCGGGCGGCCTCGGCGCTGCAGCGCCCCGCTGGGGCCGATGCCTGGCGGGGCCAGCTGATCCACAACTGGCGTCTGGCCAATCCCGACCTGCGCCAGAGCGGCGTGAGTCTGGGCTGGCGGGCCGTGCAGGGCGAAGCTCGCCGTTCCCAGGGGCCGCAGGGGCCCGCGGCGCGGCTTGTGTTGACGGATAGGGTCCAGAGCGTCGCCGTGATCGCCGATTGCCAGGATGAGCAAGGTTGCCGCCGGGTGCTCCAGCCAGGCCTTGGGTCCGCCCCGCATCTGGCGGCGGATGATGTGCGCCAGGCCTGGCTCGGCGAGGTGATCGCCTTTCTGGACCAGCAGGTCC
>JAUXNL010000364.1 GCA_030684415.1 Moraxellaceae bacterium
CACGCTCTGCCAGCAGCTCACCCACTTTCTTCGCGGCATCAGCATTGCCAGTGGCGCCATCACGCAGCGAGGCATCCAGCGTAGAGGCCTGGGCCAACACGCTTGCGCCGTCGGCAGCAATCACCTGGGCATAAATATGACGCGGCGTACGGTTGACGCAGAGACGAACGGCACCGAGTTCGCGAATCTTCAGACGCGTGCTGCGCGCACGGCGCAGGCGGGCTACTTTCTTTTCGTTCATGACATCAACCCTTATTTCTTCTTCGCTTCCTTACGCAGGATGGTTTCATCCGCGTAACGAACGCCTTTGCCCTTGTACGGTTCCGGCGGACGGAAACCACGCACGTTGGCGGCCACCTGGCCCAGCAACTGCTTGTTGCTGGACTTGAGGATGATTTCGGTCGGGGTAGGCGTTTCAGCCGTCACGCCTTCCGGCAGTTCAAAGTCGATGGGGTGCGAGTAGCCCAGTGCAAGATTCAGCACCTTGCCCTTCGCCGCCGCCTTGTAACCCACACCAACCAGCTGCAGCTTGCGCTCAAAGCCAGCCGACACGCCAACCACAAAGCTGTTCAGCAGTGCACGCGCGGTGCCTGTCTGCATCCAGCCTTCTTGCGACTCTTTGCGCGGAGCAAGCTTGAGCGTGCCGTCTTCGTTCTTTACATCAACGAGATCATGGAGACGAACGCCGAGGGAGCCCTTGGCACCCTTGACCTGTACATCCTGACCGTTGATGGTCACTTCCACGCCCTTAGGCAGGGTGACCGGGGATTTAGCTACACGGGACATGTTCGGTCACCTTAGGAAACGAGGGCGAGTACTTCACCACCGAGGCCCGCTGCACGAGCAGCGCGGTCGGTCATGATGCCCCGGTTGGTGGAGACGATCAGGATGCCAAGGCCCTGCTTGACGCGGACCAGCTCATCCTTGCCCTTGTAGATACGCAGACCGGGACGGCTGACGCGCTTGATCTCGTCAATGACCGGCTTGCCTTCGTAGTACTTGAGGCCGATATTCAGGACCGGTTTCGCAGAGGTATCGACTTCAATCGATCCTACATAGCCTTCATCCTGCAGCAGTTTGGCAATCGACTGCTTCAGCTTCGACGACGGCATGGAAACCGCAGACTTGTTCGCCTGCTGCGCATTACGAATGCGTGTCAGCATATCGGCGACAGTATCTTGCATGCTCATTTTGTAACGACTCCTGAATTACCAGCTCGCCTTCACGACGCCGGGGACATCACCGCGCATGACGGCTTCACGCAGCTTGTTACGGCCAAGGCCGAACTTGCGGAAATAACCATGAGGACGACCCGTCAGACCGCAGCGATTACGCAGGCGGCTCGGGCTGGCATCACGCGGCAAGGACTGCAGCTTGAGCTGTGCAGCCCAGCGCTCTTCCTCACCTGTTTTCGGATTGCGGATCACCGCCTTCAGCTCGGCACGCACCTTGGCGTACTTGGCCACGGCCTTTTCACGCTTTTCTTCGCGATTCAGCATGCTTTTCTTAGCCATGACGCAACCTCACTTGAACGGGAACTGGAAGGCACGCAGAAGCGCACGGCCTTCGTCATCGGTACGCGCCGTGGTGGTGATGGTGATATCCATGCCACGGAGCTTGTCGATCTTGTCGAACTCGAGTTCAGGTAACACGATCGGTGCCTTGATACCCAGCGAATAATTGCCTCGGCCATCAAACGCCTTTGCGCTGAATCCGCGGTAGTGTCGAATACGCGGGATCGTGATCGAGACCAGACGATCCAGGAATTCGTACATCATGTCGCCGCGCAGCGTCACTTTGCAGCCAATCGGCCAGCCTTCGCGGATCTTGAAACCAGCGATGGACTTGCGCGCCATGGTAACGATGGGTTTTTGGCCAGCGATCAGCTGCATATCGGCCACGGCACCATCGATAAGTTTCTTATCCTGGCTGGCGCCGCCCACTCCCATATTCAGAGTAATCTTGGTGATGCGGGGAACCTGCATCACGTTCTCGAGACCGAGCTCTTCTTTCAGCTTCGCGGCGATCTCGTTCTTGTAAACACTTCTAAGCCTGGCCATTTCAACCCAACCTTCTTACTTGACGTCGACCACTTCACCACTGGACTTGAACACACGCACCTTGGCGCCGTCCTCCAGCAGCTTGTAGCCGATACGGTCCGCCTTCTGCGTTGCCGCATTGAAGACCGCCACATTCGAGATGTGCAGTGAGGCTTCCTGCTCGACGATACCGCCCTGGGTACCACGAGCCGGATTGGCCTTCACGTGCTTCTTGACCATGTTGATGCCACCGACAACAACACGCTCTTCGAGCACATGACGGACCTTGCCGCGCTTGCCCTTGTCCTTGCCGCTAATCACGATGACTTCGTCATCACGCTTGATCTTTGCCATGACTTCGTACCTTTAGAGCACTTCAGGCGCCAGCGAGATGATCTTCATGAACTGCTCGTTACGCAGTTCACGCGTCACCGGCCCGAAAATACGGGTGCCGATCGGGGCCTTCTGGTTGTTGAGGATCACGGCGGCATTGTCGTCGAAGCGGATGAGTGAACCATCCGGACGGCGCACACCCTTGCGGGTACGCACCACAACGGCGTTCATGACATCGCCTTTCTTTACCTTGCCGCGAGGAATCGCTTCCTTCACGGTGACCTTGATGATGTCCCCGACAGTCGCGTAGCGACGGTGAGAGCCGCCCAGCACCTTGATGCACTGGACGCGGCGAGCACCGCTGTTATCTGCAACTTCGAGCATCGTTTCGGTCTGAATCATTGCTCTTCTCCAAACCCATGGGCGCCCAGAAAAAGGGCGCAAATCCTAACGTATGAGGCCGGGCCCCGCAACCGCCAATCAGTTGGCGGCGGTTTTTTCCACTACCGAAACCACGGCCCAGGCCTTGGTTTTGGAGATGGGGCGGCACTCGGCGATGGTGACAACGTCACCTTCCTTGCACACGTTCTGTTCATCGTGGGCATGGAGCTTCGTGGAACGCGTGATGTACTTACCGTAAACGGGGTGCTTCACACGGCGTTCGATCAGCACGGTGATGGACTTGTCCATCTTGTTGCTGACCACTTTGCCGGTCAGCGTGCGCTTGACGTTCTGTTCGCTCATGTTCAGTTACCCTGCTTCTCGGTCAGAATGGTCTTGATGCGGGCGATGTCCTTGCGAACAACATCCACCTGGTGGCTCTTGGCCAACTGGCCGGTCGCCTTTGCCATACGCAGCTTGAACTGCTGGCGCTGCAGGGAATCAAGATCCTTGCCGAGGTCTTCAACACTCTTCTGACGCAATTCTGTTGCTTTCATCACATCACCGTACGGGTCACGATGGTCGTCTTGACCGAGAGCTTGGCGGCACCGAGGGCAAATGCCTCGCGGGCCAGTTCTTCGGGTACGCCTTCGATTTCGTAAAGAATCTTGCCCGGCTGGATTTGCGCCACCCAGTACTCGACGTTGCCCTTGCCCTTACCCATACGCACTTCAAGAGGCTTCTGGGTAATGGGTTTGTCCGGAAACACACGAATCCAGATCTTGCCGCCACGCTTCACGCGACGGGTAATGGCACGACGGGCAGCCTCGATCTGGCGCGCCGTCAGCTGACCACGCTCGGTCGACTTCAGTGCGATAGTGCCAAAGGAAACCGTGCTGCCACGCAGGGCCAGACCACGGTTACGTCCCTTGTGCAGCTTGCGGAACTTGGTGCGCTTAGGCTGTAACATCTCTTAACCCCTCGCTTCCTGGCTCTTGCCGCTACGCTTGCGCGCGGGCTTGGCCGCCGTCTCTTCGACCGGAGCCGACTGCGACGCCTGCTCCATGCCACCCAGGATTTCGCCCTTGAAGATCCAGACCTTCACGCCGATGCAACCGTAGGTTGTTTCAGCACGCATGATCGAATAGTCGATATCGGCACGCAGGGTATGCAGCGGCACACGACCTTCGCGATACCACTCGGTACGGGCAATTTCTGCACCACCGAGACGACCGGAAACTTCCACCTTGATGCCCTTGGCGCCGGCACGCATGGTGTTCTGAACAGCGCGCTTCATGGCACGACGGAACATCACACGACGCTCGAGCTGGGACGCAATGCCCTCAGCCACCAGACGCGCATCGAGATCCGGCTTGCGGATTTCATCGATGTTGAT
>JAUXNL010000366.1 GCA_030684415.1 Moraxellaceae bacterium
CGATGGTGGCCGGAGCCGCCCGTATCCGTGTCAGCTTTCAGGTGGATGCAGACGGCCTGCTCAATGTCACCGCCGAAGAAACCGTATCGGGTGTGAAAAGCGATATCACCGTCAAACCTTCCTACGGCTTGGCAGACGAAGAAGTCGCCCGCATGTTGCGCGAATCCTTCCAACAGGCTGAGGCAGACAAGCACGCCCGCGCGCTGATGGAAGAAAAAGTGGAGGGTGACCGCCTGTTGCTGGCGGTCGCGGCGGCGCTAGCCGAAGACGGTGATGCCCAGCTCGCACCGGCTGAGCGTGAGCAGCTTGAGGCGGCCATGCAGGAGTTGCGTGAGGCCATGACCGGCGCGGACGTCATTGTGATTCGCGCCGGTATCAAATCCCTTAATGAAACCAGTGAGCCTTATGCGGCGCGGCGTATGAATGCCGGTGTGCAGAAAGCTTTGTCGGGCAAGCGCCTCGACCAGATTGAGCGAGAGTGATTCCATGCCCCAGATCGTGTTTTTGCCCCACCATGAAATTTGCCCTGATGGTGCGGTTGTCGAGGCAGAGAAAGGCGAGTCCATTTGCGCGGCGGCTCTACGCCACGGCCTGAAGATAGAGCATGCCTGTGAGATGTCCTGCGCCTGTACTACCTGTCATGTGGTGGTGCGTGAAGGGGCCGAGTCGCTCAGTGAGGCCGATGAGCTGGAGGACGACATGCTCGACAAGGCCTGGGGTCTGGAGCCGGACTCGCGCCTGTCTTGTCAGGCGCTGGTCGCCGACGAAGACCTTGTGGTGGAAATTCCGAGATACACCATCAATCACGCTTCCGAGAAGCATTGAGGTCGCGCCTGCCCGCGAGCGTACTGTCAGCGGGCAGGGGCGAATGAACGAGGAGATCATGATGTCGCTGCAATGGACAGACTCGCGAGAAATTGCCATCGCATTGGCCGAGACCTACCCCGATACCGACCCGAAAACCATCCGCTTCACGGATCTCATGCAGTGGGTGCTCGACTTGCCCGACTTCACTGATGACCCCAAGCGCTGCGGCGAAAAGATTCTTGAGGCGATCCAGTTGGCCTGGATGGATGAGGTCTGAGTCTGCTGGCACGCCTCTGTTCCGCACCGGCAATGCCATGGCGACCCTGCAGTCGCCATGGCATTGCCGCCAAAGCTGCGTATAATCCCCGCTTTGTTTCGGCAAGCCCTCAAGGGCTTTTCGTAACTTATTGATTTATGGGAAATATTTCCCGCCATCCCTTACTGAATTTTGTGGAGAGCACCATGGCTGTCGAACGTACCCTGTCCATCATCAAGCCGGACGCGGTTGGCAAGAACGTGATCGGCGAAATTTACGCCCGTTTCGAGAAGGCTGGCCTCAAGGTCGTCGCCGCCAAGATGAAGCACCTGTCGAAGACCGAAGCTGAAGGCTTCTATGCCGAGCACCGCGAGCGCGGCTTCTTTGGCGATCTCGTCGGCTTCATGACCTCCGGCCCGGTGGTGGTCTCCGTGCTCGAAGGCGAAAACGCCGTGCTGGCGCACCGTGACATTCTCGGCGCCACCGACCCCAAGAAAGCGGCTGCCGGCACCATCCGTGCCGACTTCGCCGTCAGCATCGATGAAAACGCCGCTCATGGCTCCGACAGCACCACGTCGGCGGCTCGTGAAATCGGCTATTTCTTCGCTGAAACCGAACTCTGCCCGCGCACCCGCTAAGTTTCACGGGTCATGCCAGCCTGCTCCCGCTCGAGGGTTGCAGGCTGGTGGTTGGTTGATGGTCAGAAAAACGCCGCTGGCTGCGGCAGCCACTTGATCCTGATCGGGCAGGCTGGCAAACAAAGGCCAACAGAACGGGCCCACTGGCCCTCGACATAATTGGTGTAGCAACCGGTCGAACCTCATGAATGATACCGCCCTCAGTCCGTCCCCCGTTTCCACGGCCTCCCGCGTCAATCTGCTCGGCATGACCCGCACGCAGATGGAGGAGTTTTTCGTCTCCATCGGCGAGAAGAAATTCCGGGCGCAGCAGGTCATCAAGTGGATTCACCAGATCGGCGTGGATGATTTCGCGCTGATGACCAATGTCTCCAAAGCCTTGCGTGAGCGGCTCGCACAGATTGCCGAGATTCGCGGTCCGGAAGTGGTCCATCGCGAGTACTCCACCGACGGCACCCGCAAATGGGTGATGAAGGTGGGCAACAATGCCATGGTCGAGACCGTGCTCATCCCGGACGGTCACCGCAAGACGCTCTGTGTTTCCTCCCAGGTGGGGTGTGCGCTGGATTGCAGCTTTTGCTCCACCGGCAAGCAGGGCTTCCAGCGCGACCTGACCGCCGCCGAAATCATCGGCCAGGTATGGATTGCCAACCGCTCGTTTTTTGAGGGCGAGCCGATTCGTGAGAACCGTGAACGTGCCATCACCAATGTGGTGATGATGGGCATGGGCGAGCCGTTGCTGAATTTCGATAATGTCGTGCCGGCGATGCAGTTGATGCTCGATGACTTTGCTTACGGCATGTCCAAGCGTCGTGTGACGCTGTCGACGTCGGGCATCGTGCCGATGCTGGATCGTCTGGGCGAAGAAATTGATGTGGCGCTCGCGGTGTCCCTGCATGCGCCGAATGATGCGCTGCGTGACGAGCTGGTGCCGGTCAATCGCAAGTATCCACTGGAAGAGTTGTTGGCGGCTTGCCGTCGTTATCTCGGCCGTTTCCAGAGTGAAGAGGGCGGTCGCCGCCGTATCACCATGGAGTATGTGATGCTGGCGGGTGTGAATGACACCCCGGCTCATGCCCGTGAGCTGGTGCGCCTGTTGCGCGACACGCCAAGCAAACTCAACCTGATTCCGTTCAATCCGTTTCCGCATGCCCCGTATGCACGATCGTCGCGGGAAGACATTCTGGCGTTCCAGAAAATTCTCGCGGACGCAGGGTATATCTGCACTATCCGTTCTACGCGTGGTGATGACATCGATGCCGCTTGCGGCCAACTGGTGGGCCAGGTACAGGACCGTACCCGCCGCGCTGAGCGCTGGCAGGCCAAGCAGGGTAATCCACGCGAAATCATCAGGAGTGCATCATGAGGCGTTTGCTGTGCGCGGGTCTGGTCTGTCTGCTCGCCGGTTGTGCGGTGCAAGAATTTCCGAATGACCGTAAGGTGGATACGGCTGCCGGTGCGCGTGACCGAGTGGCGATTGCCGCCGAGTACCTGCAAAAGGGTGATGACGAGCGTGCACTGATTCATTTGCGCAAGGCGCTGGAGTTGGACCCGAAGTCGGCAGAGGCCAATAACCTGATGGCCGTGCTGCTCGATCGTGATGGTGATCGCAAGGGCGCTGACCGGCACTTCCGTCGGGCATTGTTGCTCAAGCCGGACTACGCCCAAGCCCATAACAATTATGGTGGCTTTCTGTTTCGCCAGAAGCGCTTCAAGGAAGCGGCCGAGCAATTTGAAAAGGCATCGTCTGACATCAGCTATGACTTCCGGGCGCCATCTTTCGAAGGTTTGGGCCGTGCCGCCTTGCAGCTAGGGGATCGTGAGCGTGCCGAGCGTGCCTTCCTGCGCGCCCTGCGCCTGGATGCGAACATGCCGCTGTCGAACCTCGAAGTGGCAGACATCAAGTTTCATCAGGATGATCTGGCGGCGGCGCGCGCTTATTACCAGCGTTTTCTCAAGCTGACGGCAAATGTGCCGCAGACTGCGCGTAGCCTCTGGCTGGGTATCCGTATCGAGCGGCGCATGGGCGACCAGAATGCGCTGGCCAGCTATGAGCTGGCGCTGAAACGACTGTTTCCGGACAGCGAAGAATACAAAGCCTTTGCGGCGTCGCTAAAAGCAACGCAATAAGCAGCGACGCGAAAATGCAGAATAGTGGAGCGTGAACGTGACTGAAGACATCCGGCCAGAAGCAATCCCTGAAGAGGGCACTACTTCGTTCAAGCCCGGTGCCCGGCTGAAAAAAGCGCGTGAAATGCAGGGCCTCAGTTTTGATCAGGTGGTGGCGGAGTTGCGCCTGTCCCGTCGTATTCTGGCGGGGATGGAGGCGGATGTGTATACCGACCTGCCCGAGCCTGCCTTTGTGCGCGGGTACATGCGGCGTTATGCGCAGTTGGTCAAGCTGGCGCCTGATGATATTGCGGCCCGGTTTGACCAGGCCTATGCCGCCGATACGGCGACGCCACCGGTGGATGCGCGTCCGCGCAATCCGATCCAGTTGATGGGTGATCTGGCACGGCCGCGTTTGCGTACCGGAAAACTGCTGTCATGGTTGTCGTTTGCTGCGGTGTTGGTGTTGGGCGCCGGATTTTTCCTGACGCGGCAGGCGGCGACGCCGGTGGCGGATTCGGTGCTTGCGGTCCCGGCGGACCGTGCTTTGGCGGAGGGCGTGCCGGTAGAAAGTGTGGCCACGGATAGTGTGTCGTCAGTTGCCGTGTCGGTGCCATCGGCTGAGGCCGTGGTGGCCAGCAGCGCCGCTTCTACGGCAGCACCGCAAGTGCTGCCTTCTCCTTCCGGCCCGGCCCGCTTGCCGGCACCGGTGGGCGTACCGGTGCCGAGCCCACGACAAGAGCCAGTGCCTCCGGCGCTGTTGCGTCCGGCCGCAGCGGCGGCATCCGTTGCCACCGATACCTTACTGATTGCGCTGACGGCCGAGAGCTGGATCAAAGTGGTGGATGCGGATGGCCGTGAACTGGCCGCTGGCAATTACCCGGCAGGAAAACCGGTTGCACTGAGTGGCAAGGCGCCATTTTCAGTCAATCTTGGTAACGCACCCGCGGCTAGCCTGGGCATTAACGGGCGCAATGTCGATCTGCGCCCGCATACCCGTGGTGCGGTCGCAACACTGACCGTCAACCGCTGAAGGCGCTGTCATGATCGAATCCCCCATCAAGCGTCGCCTGACCCGCAAGATTCGCGTCGGTCGTGTGTTTGTCGGTGGTGATGCGCCGATCACCGTGCAGACCATGACCAATACCGACACCTGCGATGTGGCGGCGACAGTGGCGCAGATCGAACGCTGCGTGAATGCCGGTGCCGATATCGTGCGCGTGTCGGTGCCCTCCATGGATGCAGCCGAGGCATTCGGAAAAATTCGCCTGCTGGTGCCTGAAGTCCCATTGGTGGCCGACATCCATTTTGATCACCGCATTGCTCTGGCGGTGGCAGAAAATGGCGCGGATTGTCTGCGTATCAATCCCGGCAATATCGGCGCCGAGCACAAGATTCGTGAAGTGGTGGATTGCGCCCGCGACAAGGGGCTGTCGATCCGCATCGGTGTCAATGCCGGCTCGCTGGAAAAAGACATTCAAACGAAATATGGCGAGCCCACCGGTCAGGCCCTGCTGGAGTCGGCCATGCGCCATGTCGACATTCTGGATCGCCTCAACTTTCACGAATTCAAGGTCAGTGTGAAAGCGTCGAATGTGTTTCTGACGCTGGATGCTTACCGGCTGTTATCGGCGCAAATCGACAACCCCTTGCATCTGGGTGTGACCGAAGCAGGTGTATTCCGCTCCGGGACGGTGAAGTCGGCGATTGCTCTCGGTGGTTTGTTGCTTGATGGCATTGGCGACACGCTGCGTATTTCGCTGGCCGCCGAGCCGGAAGAAGAAGTGAAGGTCGGTTTCGATATCCTCAAGTCGCTGGGCATCCGCTCGAATGGCATCAACTTCATTGCCTGCCCGAGTTGCTCGCGCCAGGAATTTGATGTCATCCGTGTGATGAACGAGCTGGAGTCACGTCTTGAGGGCGTGCGCGTGCCCATGGATGTGTCCGTGATCGGCTGCAAAGTGAATGGTCCGGGCGAAGCCAAAGAGGCCGATATCGGGGTGGTGGGCGCCAGTCCGAACAGCCTGGTTTATCGCCATGGTGAAAAGAGTCACCTGATTCCCACGGCGTCGCTGGTGGATGAAGTCGAAAAAATGGTGCGTGAGCGCGTGCGGCAGCACGAGGCTGATGCGGCCGCCAAAAAAGCTGACGACGAGGCGCGCGGTGTGTTTGCGCGCGGCGAATGAATCCCGGCGAGTGAACAGAGAATGAGCCAGAAAATCACCGCCATCCGCGGCTTTAACGACATCCTGCCTGCCGAAACCGGGCGCTGGGCCGAGGTCGAGGCGGTACTGCGCGATCTGATGCGTGCCTATGGTTATCACGAGATCCGCTTGCCGATTGTCGAAAGTACGCCGCTGTTTGCGCGTGCGATTGGCGAGGTGACCGATATCGTCGAAAAGGAAATGTACTCGTTCAATGACCGCGGTGGTGAGTCCCTGACGCTGCGTCCGGAAGGCACGGCCTGCTGTGTGCGCGCCTGTCTTGAGCATGGTCTGACCTACAACCAGACGCAGCGGCTCTGGTATACCGGCCCGATGTTCCGCTACGAGCGGCCGCAAAAAGGCCGCTATCGTCAGTTCCACCAGTTTGGTGTGGAAACCTTCGGCATGACCGGCCCCGATATCGATGCCGAGCTGATCCTGATGACGGCGCGCCTCTGGCGTGTGCTGGGATTGAGTGAGGCGGTGACGCTGGAGCTGAACACGCTAGGTGAGGCACATGAGCGTGCGGCTTTCCGTGCGGCGCTAGTGGCGTATCTCGAAGGACATCGCACCCAGCTCGACGACGATTCCCAGCGCCGCCTCACCACTAATCCGCTACGCATCCTCGACAGCAAGGACGCGGGCACGCGCGCCATACTCGCGGACGCTCCGCGTTTGCCGGACTTTCTGGAGGCCGACTCGCGCGCGCACTTTGACGCCCTTTGTGCGGTGCTGGATGGCGCTGGCATTGCCTACCGGCTCAATCCTGATCTGGTGCGGGGTCTCGATTACTACAACAAGACCGTGTTTGAGTGGGTGACCACTGCACTGGGCGCCCAAGGCACGGTGTGTGCCGGTGGTCGTTACGACGGTCTGGTGGAGCAGCTCGGGGGTCAGGCCACCCCTGCGGTTGGTTTTGCTATCGGCCTTGAGCGTCTTCTGTTGTTGCAGGCGGCGGTCCAGGGCGAGCAGACAGACAGCGAAGCCGATGTGTTTGTCGCGGCCGTTGGTGAGGGAACGGCGGGCCCGGCCTTGTTGCTGGCCGAGCAGTTGCGTGATGCCTTGCCGGACCTGCGTGTGCTGGTGAATTGCGGTGGCGGCAGCTTCAAGTCGCAGTTCAAAAAAGCTGACAAATCCGGTGCTCACTTCGCGTTGGTGCTGGGTGAGGATGAAGTGAAAAACGGCACGGTGAGTGTGAAGTGGCTGCGCGAGCCGCGTGAGCAACAGGTGCTGGCGCAAACGGCAATGGCTGAGTTTCTCAAAACGCAGCATGCGCTGTAACAAGCGGCTGGGAAGGATTTTTTCCAGCAAAACAGGATTTTTCGGGGCAGCCGTTGGTTGCTGGTTGATGTGGCCGGTCCTGCCGGCGTGAGGAGAGGCAAGTGAGTCAGCACGACGAAGAACAAATCGAGAATATCAAGCGCTTCTGGCAAGACTACGGCACGCCGATTCTGGTGGGCCTCACCCTCGCCGCGTCGACATTTGGCGGTTGGAATTACTGGCAGGCAAAGAAGGCCGATGACGCCAGTAAAGCCGCTGTCGTGTTCCAGGAAATGCTTTCCGCAGCGCAGCGTTCCCAGCTCAATCCTCAGGACACGGCAGCCAACACGGATTTGCACCGCCATGGCCGCACCTTGAAAGAAGATTTTTCGGGCACACCATTTGCGCGTAATGCCGCCTTGTTGCTGGCCCGGCAAGCGGTCGACCGGGATGACCTGCCGGAAGCCGAAAAGCAACTGCGCTGGGTGATCGAGAGCAAGCCGGATGAAGCGTTGCGTGTGGTGGCAACGACGCGCTTGGCGCGTGTGTTGGCGGCGCAGAAAAAGCCGGACGAGGCGCTGGCGCTTCTGGCAAAGGAAAAGCAGCCGGGTTTCGAGCCGACCGTGGATGAAGTGCGCGGCGACATCCTGCAGTCCCAAGGCAAGATTGAAGACGCCCGCAAGGCCTATCAGTCTGCCTGGGACGCGTTGAATGCGCGTGATGAGAAGCATCCGCTGCTGGAAATGAAAATGTCGGATGTCGGTCTTGCCGTGCCGGCAGTGAAGAAGCCGTTGACTGATGGAGCGGATGCTTCGTGATGAATTCCCGGACCTGTCTGCGTGCGCTGGCCGTGCCGGCGTTGCTGGTGCTGGCAGCGTGCAGCAGCGCGCCAGCGGATCCTGATCCGTCGCCGCTACCGGACCTGCCTTCTCCGGCGCTGGTGCTGGAGCGGGTCTGGCGGACAGATGTGGGCAAGGGGCCGGGTGTTGAAAACGGTTTGCGGCCGGCGCCGGGCGCACAACAGGTAGTGGCCGCCAGCCATGATGGCGTGCTGATGGCGGTAGCCACTGATACCGGCAAGGTGTTGTGGCGGCAAAAAACCGGTCTGGGTTTTTCTGGCGGTGTGGCACAGGGCTATGGTCAGGTCTTGGCGGGCACGAGCAAGGGCGAGTTGCATGCATTTGATGCCGCCGACGGCAAGGCTCGCTGGAAAGTGGCATTGGGCGCCGCCGTGCTGGCGGCGCCGGCATTGTCGGCTGAGCGGGTGGTGGTGGTCGCCGCAGATGGGGTAGTGCATGCGCTTGATCGCGAAAGCGGCCAGTCGCAATGGACCTACCGGACACCGGTTCCGCCCTTGAGCCTGCGCGGGAACCCGTCGCCACTGATTGTCGATAACGAACTCGTGTTAGTGCCGACTGCTAGCGGCAAGATTGTCAGCCTTGATCTGGCGAACGGAATTGTGGCGTGGGAGGTGCGTGTGGCCTCCAATACCGGGCGCTCGGAGCTTGAGCGCATGGTGGATTTGCAGGCTGGCCTGTTGATGGCAGGTAATGGCGACTTGTTCAGTGTCGGCTTCCAGTCGCAGTTGACGGCGCTGGATGTGCAAGCAGGCCGCCGGCGCTGGCAGTACGAGATATCCAGTGTGAAGGACATGGCAGAAGGACTCGGCAGTGTCTACGCCGTGGATACCGGCAGTACCTTGCATGCACTGGATCAGAAGGCCGGCAAGCCAGTATGGAAGCAGCCGGCATTGGCTTGGCGGCAACTGACCGCCCCGGTGGTGTTGGGTGATGTCGTGGTGGTGGGTGACGGTAAGGGTTACTTGCACTTGCTGGCGCAGAGCGATGGCCGGGTGCTGGGCCGTGCCCGTTCCGGCAGTGAGCCGCTTGATTTTCTGACGGTGCAGGATGAGCGCTTGTATGTGTGGGCGCGCGATGGACAACTGTCGGCCTGGCGTTTGCGCGGCGACTGACTTTTTTGGTGGTACCCGTCTGGTCTGAGGGTCATCAGCTGAAGTGGTGGTAAACAACCGGTGGCAGGTATTCCTGTCACCGGTTCCTGTTTTTTTATTTGCCGGTGTTTGTGTCCGGCCTGCAAGAGACAAGCATGAAACCTGTGATCGCGCTGGTGGGGCGCCCGAACGTCGGCAAATCCACCCTGTTCAACCAGTTGACCCGCTCGCGCGATGCCCTCGTCGCCGATTTGCCCGGGCTGACGCGCGATCGCAAATACGGCGATGCCCGTATTGATGAGAAGTCGTTCATTGTTGTCGATACCGGCGGCATCGGCGAGGGTGAAAAAGGGATTGATGCGCCTATGGCGGATCAGTCGCGGCTGGCCATTCACGAGGCCGACATCGTGCTGTTTCTGGTCGATGCGCGCGTCGGGCTGACGGCGGCAGATGAGGAGATTGCGGCCGAGCTGCGGACGCAAGGCAAGCAGGCTCATCTGGTGGTCAACAAGATTGATGGTGTGCACGAAGAAGCCGCCATGGCGGAATTCCACCGTTTGGGTATGGGCGATATTTTCGGTATTGCCGCCAGCCATGGCCGCGGTATCAGCCAGATGATGGCCGCCGTGCTGGTGGATGTTCCGCTCGACAGCGAGCTGGAAGCCTCCGAACTGGACAGTGTCAGTGGCATCAAGATTGCGATTGTCGGCCGGCCCAATGTCGGCAAGTCCACGCTGGTCAACCGCTTGCTGGGCGAAGAGCGCGTGGTGGTGTATGACATGCCGGGCACGACCCGCGACTCCATCTACATTCCCTATGAACGCCGTGGTAAACCGTACACGCTGATTGATACGGCTGGTGTGCGTCGTCGCGGCCGCATTGGCGAAACCGTAGAAAAGTTTTCCGTCATCAAGACACTGCAGGCGATCAAGGACGCGCATGTGGTCGTGGTGGTGCTGGATGCTCGCGAAGGTATTGTCGATCAGGATTTGCACCTGCTGGGTTTTGTCTTGCAGAGCGGCCGCGCATTGGTGATTGCCATCAACAAATGGGATGGCATGGACGAGTACGACCGTAACCAGGTCAAAATGTCGATCGAGCGTC
>JAUXNL010000369.1 GCA_030684415.1 Moraxellaceae bacterium
CACGCTCCCCCTGTACTTCGAGAATGTGCCAGCCATAGCTGCTCTGGAATACGCCGGACAGGGTCTGCAGCGGCGTTGTCAGCATGGTGCGCTCAAACTCCGGCACCATTTCGCCGCTGCTGACCCAACCCAGATCGCCGCCCTGACGGGCCGAGCCGGGGTCTTCAGAGTGAATGCGTGCTTCATCTGCGAACATGGCTCCGGCCGCAATCCGGCTGCGGATGTCTTCCAGTTTCTGGCGTGCTTCTTCTATGGAAAGAATTTCCGTCGGTTTGATCAGGATGTGCCGGACCTGACGCTGCTTGACCTTTACTTCGTCGGCGCCACGTCGATCCAGCAGTTTGACCAAGTGCAATCCGCCTGGCGTACGCAACGGACTGGCAACTTCACCTTTTTCAAGCTGACCGACAATGTCGCCAAAAATGCTGGGTAATTGTGCGGCTTTGCGCCAGCCGAGGTCGCCGCCCTTGAGTGCGGTTTCGGCGCCAGAGTAAGTGGCCGCCACTTGTGCAAAATCACGCCCGGCCGCCAATTCGGCCTGAACTTTCTTCATGACGGCATCGGCCTTGGCGATGTCTTCCGGTGTGCTGCTGTCGGCGATGGGAATCAGGATGTGACCCAGACGGTACTCGGTAGCGATTTCAGCAAGCCCTGCCGGGGACTTCAGGAAATTCTGGACGTCCTGATCCGTGATGCGGATACGATCCTGCATGCGTCGCTGGCGCAGGCGGTTGATCATCATTTCGCGTTTGACCTGTTCGCGGACTTCGGCGTAGCTGCTGCCCGGCGTGGCATCAAGCTGTTGCTGGAACTGGGCAAGGCTGACACCGCTTTCTTTGGCGATTTCCGACAGTGCGGAATTGAGGGCACTGTCTTCGATGCGGATGCCAGCCCGCTCTGCCAGATTCATCTGCAGCGTTTCAATAATCAGTTGTTCGGTGACCTGCTTGCGCAGGACATCTTCAGGCGGCAGGGCCGTGCGGCGTTTGCTGAACTGATAGGTGATGTCGTTGACGCGTTTGTCGATTTCACTGCGCAGAATGATGCCGTCATCCACCACGACTGCGATCTGGTTGAGCGGTACAACCGCTGCAGTGGCCAAGGCAGGCAGCAACAGCAGGAGGGGCAAGAAACGGGGCATGGCAAAACCTCAGGCAGATGGCAGTGCAGCAAATCGCAGTAGACAGGAGCGCCCGTGTTGACGCGATCATCCTGTCGCGTGTCAGGGCGTATTGTTGCCCAGCAATTGGTTGTAACCGAATACATTGTTGCCGAGCAGGCTGTTGATGCTGCTGCCGAAACCGGCGAGCCCTTTCAATTCCAGCTCGATAAAAAAAGCATTACGCCGGCGCATGGCCCCGGGGCTCAGGTCGTCGGGGTCCGACAAGAACAGGCGATCAAAGAGCCGGACCTTCCAGCAACAGGATTCGTACTGTACGCCGAGCAGGGCATCCTGCGATTCCTGATTACGAAAGTCGTACTGCCACAGGCCGATGAATTGCCATTTGACGCCGAGGGGCTCGACAAATGACAGGCTGCCCTGACGTACCGGTTTCTGGCCGATGGCGGGGTCGTCGCGCCGGAAGTTGTAGCCGATATTGGCCAGACGGGTACGGTCTGGCGGCAGGTAATTCAGGCTGATGCTGTACTGGCTGGTGTATTCGAGGTCGGCGGTCCAGAGCGCATCGGCGGCGCCGCTCCAGCCCCGTCCGATGGGAGCGGCTATTTCCGCGGCAAGGCCGGATGATGCGTCGGCGGCGACCGGCGTCCCCGGGATGAGGCGAACGTTGCGGTCGCGGAAGTAAAGTATCTGGCCGGCCGATGCTCGAATGACTTCTTCGCCAGACTCGGCGTTAACCAGGCGAGTGGTCATGCCGAGCGAAAGCTGATTGGCATCGTCAATGCGGTCGCCACCGGAAAAGCGGCTGTCACGGAAAAGCTGGGCATAAGAAAAGGTGGTGTTGGCGGTATCAAAGTTCGGCAAGTCATCTTGCTGCTTGTAAGGAGCGCGCAAATAAAACGCCCGGGGCTCGAGTGTCTGCAGCAAGCCTGCATGCTCGCGCTCGAATACCAGGCCACCGTCCAGACTGATTGACGGAACAGTGACGCCGCGAAAGCTGTCGCCGGTCACGCCATCGCCTTCCAACTGATAGGCCAGGCTACTCACCTTGAGCCGGGGCACAAAAAATCCCCAGCTTTCTTCTTGGCGCCAGGCCAGTGAGGGCTCTGCACGCAGGCGCGCGCCATTGATTTCGGGGCCGGAACCATCATCGATCTTGCGCTGGAACCAGGTCAGCTCGCTGATCAGGCCGGGTTCCAGGCCGCGGGCTACCCGGCGTGTGCTGTTGAGCAGCAGTTGCGGCAACCGGGTGTAGGGCTTGTCGATATCTGCAATCTGCGGGTCGATGGTTTGATAGCCCTGTACGCGGCCGGTCAATCGCCAGGCATCCCGGTCATAAATGAGTTCGCCTGTGCGTTCCTGATGCGTGGTGTTGCTCAAGTTCAGGTCGGTGCCAAGGTCAGTGAAGTAGGCGCTGTCGGAAACGTAATTCAGGTCGGTACGGATGCGCAGGTTTTCGGTCGGGCGCCCCTCGTGCTTCCAGGCGGCACTCTTGCGGTCGTTACCGGCGTAGAGGCGATCTTCGGGCAGAAGCGCACCGATCAGGCTGCCTGTGCCAAGGCTGGGTAGCAGGTAGCGGTACTCCGCTTCGAGCATGGTGCCGCGCCGTGTCAGCACGCGCGGTGTCAGTGTTGCGTCCTGATCTGGCGCGATATTCAGATAGATGGGCACGGCCAGGTCGAAACCGCCGTCATTGGTGTTGCCGAAGCGTGGCACCAGCATGCCGGTCTGGCGTCGGTCATCAATCGGGAAATTGAAGTACGGGACATAAAGTACGGGGACATCCTGCACATGCAGGGTGGCGCGGCGGACCTCGCCACGGCCGGTGCCGGGGTCGAGACGAATGTCGCGGGCGACAAAATGCCAGGACGGGTTTTCTGGCGCGCAACTGGTGTATTCGCCCCGTGCAATGGTGATCAGACCGTTGGCGCTGCGCTCGATTTCGTCGGCGCGGCCGTGGGCATTGAGCGGCGCTGAGACGAACTCGGTGCGCCGGATGCGGGCGGTATTGCTGGCAAAGTCGAATTCGGCCTGATCACCTGTGAGCACAAGACCGGGCTCTGCAATCAGGATGTTGCCACTGAAGCGGCCTTCGGCGCGGTCTTGTGTCAGTTCGGCATTGTCGGCCTCGATGAGCCTGCCGGGCTGGCTGATGTTCACACGGCCGCGAAGTGTCGAGGTGCCAGCCGCCTGATAGATGACGTCTTCGGCCTGGATGCTGACCTCGCTCTCCAAAGGGTCGCCGATGCGGGTGCCGCTACGGATGGGGGTCACCCAGGCACCCGGGCAGGTGGCGTCTTGCACCGGCCTGTCGGCGGCGGGGAGCCTGGCGATGTCGGCATGCGTCATCCAGCCCAGACGCGTGAGGTCGGGCGTGTCGGCAAGGCAAGGCAGGGAAAGCAGCGCCAGCCAGAGCAGGGCATGCGGACGACGGCTCATGGGAATGGCTTGGGTTGTGGCGCGAAGATGCCGGATAATAGGCAACTTGTTTTGGAGCGGCCAGAGGATTTTGTAATGGATGATGTCGATCAGCGGGCCATTGCCCTTGAGGCTTGGGCGATCGACTGGCTGGCGCGCGAAGCGCCAGCGCGGGTGCCGGCAGGCCGGCTGCAAACCGTTTCGGGGGATGCCAGCTTTCGCCGTTATTTTCGTCTGCCCCTGCAGCAGGGCACCCTGATTGCCGTTGATGCACCGCCGGAAAAAGAGAATTCCCGGCCTTTTGTGGCGATTGCCCGTGCCCTGAGGGCGCATGGCGTGCGCGTGCCCGAGGTGGTGGCTGCTGACTTTTCCTTGGGTTTCATGTTGCTGGAAGACTTTGGTGACACCTTGCTCCTCCCGCAACTCAGCCCAGCCAGCGTGGATGATCTTTACGGGCGCGCCATGGAAGCGTTGCGCCACCTGCTGGCCTGCGACGACGTGCCCGGCTATGCCTTGCCGCCCTATGACCGCCAGCGCCTGATGGATGAAATGGCCCTGCTGCGCGACTGGTTTGTGGTGCGCCACTTGGGGCTGGATCTCAATACCGAGCAGCAGGCCGTGCTCGCCAATGCGTTCCAGACACTGGTAGAAGAGGTGCAGGAGCAGCCGCAGGTGTTTGTGCATCGCGACTATCACTCGCGCAATCTGATGTTGCTGGGTAATGGCGAGATTGGCGTGATTGATTTCCAGGATGCGGTCACCGGGCCTGTCACTTACGATCTGGTGTCATTGCTGCGCGATGCTTACGTGGTCTGGCCGCCAGCGGATGTCGAGCGCTGGGTTGTTGAGTTTGCCGCCCTGCTGCGCCACGACCATCGCCTGTCCGGCGTGAGTGATGCCACCTTCCTGCGCTGGTTCGACTGGATGGGGGCGCAGCGGCACCTCAAGGTGGTGGGGATTTTTGCACGTCTGTCGCTGCGCGATGGCAAACATGCCTATCTCGACGATATTCCGGTGGTGTTCAACTACCTGCTCGCGGAAATCCGGCCCTACTCCGAGCTGCACGCGCTTTTCGAGCTGTTGCGTGGTGTGATTTTGCCGGCCTATCTGGCGAAGCGGCCGGAGGCCACTGCCGTGCTCGGGCATTGGGTGTCCTGATGAAAGCCATGATTCTGGCCGCGGGCTTGGGCACGCGTATGCGCCCACTGACAGATCACTTGCCCAAGCCTCTGTTGGAAGTGGGGGGCAAACCGCTGATTATCTGGCATATCGAAAACCTTGTGCGCGCCGGCTTTACCGACATCGTCATCAACACAGCCTGGCTCGGTGCCAAGCTGGAAGCCGCTCTGGGGGATGGCAGCCGCTTGGGTGTCCGCTTGCACTGGTCGCATGAGGGCGAGCCGCTGGAAACCGCCGGCGGTATCGTGCGTGCACTGCCGTTGCTGGGCGATCAGCCTTTTCTGGTGGTGAATGGCGACATCTGGCTGCGCTATGACTTCATCCGCTTGCGCACGGCGTTTGCACACCTGCAGAAAAAAGCGCATCTGGTGCTGGTAAAAAATCCGCCGCATAACGCCAAGGGTGACTTTACGCTGGAAGGGCGGGTTTTCGAGGGACTGGAGTGCCTCGCGAGCAGCGAAGGTGAGCCCCGGTTCACGTTCTCGGGCTTGTCGGTGATGCATCCTGCGCTGTTTGCCGGTCTTGAAGAGGGCCGC
>JAUXNL010000374.1 GCA_030684415.1 Moraxellaceae bacterium
TCATTGACCACATAGGCGATGGTCCTGCCGTCCGGCGACAGGTCGAATCCTTCAGCGCCCCACTTGGCGTCCGGCGAAAGGTCGCGCATGGCGCCGCTGGCCAGGTCGAACACCACGGGGCGGGCGACCTCCGAGCCGTCGTCCGACAGGGTCACGACCGCCGCGCCCCCCTGAGCGAAGGCGGCCCCCTCATAGAACACCCGGCGGTCGGTCGGGCCAACCGGCGTCAGGGCGCCGGTGGCCACCTCAAGGACGAACAGCTCGACAAAGGCGATGGAGTTGTAGCGGCTGATCAGGATGCGGCGCCCGTCGGCGGAGATAGCCGTCGGGGCCATGGCGCCCTGCCCCTCCAGCACGACCCGGCGGCTGTCCGGCGAGGCGGTCTGGGCCAGCATGATGTCGTAGTTGGGGTCGCCTGGGGTCACCTGGCTCCAGACCACCAGCTTGCCGTCCTTGGAGAAAACGAAGTCGCTGTTGCGTGTGCCTGGCGCGCTCAGTCGGACCTCGGCGCCGTCCAGGTCGCGCAGAAAGCCCTGGTAATACTCCGATCCGCCCTCGTCCCGCCGATAGGCGAACCGCGCGGCGCCCGGCTGGACCTTGGCCGCGGTGATCGGCTCGCTGAAGAAGGTCAGCTGCGTGCGCGCCGCCCCAGGCGCAGTCAACCGGTGGATCTGCGTCGTCTCGGCGAACCGCGTGGAGATCAGCATCGAGCCGTCCTCGAGCCAGTCCTTCAGCTCGGCCGAGCGGACCTCATAATAGGGCGAAATGGCCGCCTGCAGCTCCGATGGCGCGGCTGGAACGCCCTCATAGACCAACTGGCCGATCTCGCGGCGCTCCACCTGGGCGAGAGCCCCACCAACCATCAGCAGGGCCAGGCCCGCTCCGACGAAAACCGTACGCAAAAT
The DNA here is from genome assembly GCA_030684415.1 of Moraxellaceae bacterium. Lineage (GTDB taxonomy): Bacteria > Pseudomonadota > Gammaproteobacteria > Pseudomonadales > Moraxellaceae > UBA2031. The sequence goes on from JAUXNL010000374.1 coordinate 906, forward strand.
CATGGGGGGCCCTCAACGATTGAGCGGGGGAGCCTTTCCCTTTGCACGCGTGACGTCAATGCTGGCCGGTCAGAAGATTACCGCTGACCGCGCAGAGCACTCCAGAGCAGCCCCAGCCCACCCAGGATGAGAACCTGACCGACGGCCGCGATAAGCGCGGTTGCGCCAAGCCCAAGCTGAAACAGGGCCCGCTCCAGGACTGGCGTTTGGCCGTAGGAAACAGCCAGCATGGCGCTGACCAGGGCGAACCCGGCAAGGGCCGCAGCCATTCCCCAGACGGCCCGCCGCAGAAGCGGCCGTCCACCGGAACGAGA
>JAUXNL010000377.1 GCA_030684415.1 Moraxellaceae bacterium
TGGGCCGATGCATCAGCCTCTTGATGGATGTCGCTCCCAACACTTTTGTTTTGGGGCTGCTCGGGCTGGAGACATTCACGGTGATCGTATCGCTGTTGCTTTTCTTTCATCTGCGGCGAGCCGCCTGAAGCGGCAGGCGGCACAGAGGCCGGCACCTCAGGGCTTTGGTGATTTAGCCACCTCTCGGGCCGTTCTCTCGTCGTAGCATCAAGGTGTTGCACCGGTTTGCGCACGGCGCCAGCGTGCTGGCGTTTCGCCGGTCCAGCGTGAAAATGCGCGTGTGAAGGCGCTCTGCTCGGAGAAGCCGAGCAACAGCGCGATGTCGCCGATGCTCAGTGCACGATCACTCAGGTATTGCCGTGCCAGCTGCTCACGCGTGTCGTTGAGCAATTGCTGCCAGGCCAGCCCGCGTGCATCGAGCCGGCGTTGCAGGCTGCGTGGCGAGAGGTGCAGCTCGCGCGCGGCGCGCGGCAAGGTGGCGCTGCCATCCTGCAACAGGCGCGGCAGCAATTGCTGCAGTGAACGATCGAACGGACTGGAGTCGGGCAGCGCGGCGAGCAAGGCCTCGGCCTGGCGGTCCATGAGATCGCGCAGCCCTGGGTCGCGGTGCGGATTGGTCAGCCCCAGATACTCAACCGGAAATCGCAGCCGTGTGTGGCTGCCGTCGAACACGACTTCGCTGCCGAAAAACGCCTCGTAAACGGCGCGCTCTTTTTGCCGGGGCCAGGGCCCGGCAAAGCCGACGAGTGTTGGTGCCGGCGCGTCCTCCACTTGTCGACGCAGAAACGTCACCAGCGCGGCAATCGCCACGTCATCCCCGAGCGGGCCGAGGCCGGCACCGGCATCGCGGCGCCAGCGCAGCTCTACCTCACCCTCTTCCATCAGCACTTCGGCAAGCTCGGCACCGTAGAACAGGCGCTCGTAGCGCAGGTAGGCCTGCATGGCCTCGCCCAGCGTGGCGCTCGCCAGCGCCACATAGCCGAGCACGCCCACATGGCGTGGTTGCACCAACGCGCCAATCGACAGACCCGGCACCAGCAGTTGCGGTCGCAGGGCCACGCCCCGCTCGAGTAAATCGCGCCAGACCGGCACGGGCACATTGTCCTCCGCCGCCCAGCGCGCCAGCGCGGCGCGCAGCTCGGGTGCCGGGAGCAGCTCGGCATCCAGCCAGTCACCCAGTAACTGGGTCCATGCGCCGGTCACACGGATGACGGTGGCCATGACGGGCTCCTGCGGGCGGCGTTTGCCGGATTGAGATGGCGCCGATTATCAATTTGTGGGCGTAGCACATCAAGAAGCCGTCGCCTGAACGGCAGCAGAATGGCGTCACTGGTCGCCACCCTCCCTACTCCCTGCCCCGAAGCTTCACAGCGGCAACCGGGGTAAACAAGGCGCAGAGGCTCCACCGGCGCAACAGCACAACGCCCAAACCGCACAACAACGCAGAAGAGGATGCACCATGAACCTGATCGCGATGCTGCAAGACATGTGGGCCGGCAGCGGCCTGGCCGAGGTGTGGCAGCAGCTTGCGCCGTGGCTGGCGCTCGATGAGCGTCAGCTCATCTTTGTGGTGGCCACGCCGTTTTTCATCGGCGTCGCGCTGTGGGAATACCTGCGCATCCGCCACGATGCGCGCCTGATGGACTCGCGCGAGGCTGTGCGCAATTTCATGCTGGGCGCCGGTTATCAGGTCACCGAATTGCTCTTTGCCGGCATCATCGCATTTCCGGTGTATGCACTCGCCTGGCATTACCGCATCGCGACTATCGAGTGGAGCTGGGTGACGGCCATCGTGCTGTTTGTCGCCGCCGATTTCGTTTTCTACTGGGCCCACCGCGCCTCGCACCGCCTGCGCTGGTTCTGGGCCGCGCACGTGACTCATCACTCGTCCGAGCGCATGAATTTTTCGACCGCCATGCGTCAGAACGCCACCAACATCTTCAACGGCGGCTGGCTGTTCTACGTGCCGCTCGCCTTCATCGGCTTCAACCCGGTGTGGATCGGCATCGCCTTTGCGCTGTCGCTGGTCTACCAGTTTTTCATCCACACCACGTTGGTGACGAAACTGCACCCGGCCATCGAGGCCGTGATGAACACGCCGAACCATCACCGTGTGCACCACGCCAGCAACGAAGGCTATATCGACACTAATTACGCCGGGGTATTCATCATCTGGGATCGGTTGTTCGGCACCTTTGCCGAGGAGCAAGCCGACCAGCCGATCCGCTACGGCATTACCCGCCCGGCGCCAACGACGGGCCTGTGGGCCATGTGGACGCATGAATATGCCGACCTCTTCCGCGCCATGCGCGCTCCGGGCCCGCTGCTGCAGCGGCTGCGGCACCTGTGGATGCCGCCGGAGTGGGAGCGGCCGGCATCTGCCGATGCGCAGGCCGCCGCGGGCGAGACCGAGGGTGAGCGTCGCGCCGCCTGAGCCGCTGCATAGCAAACGGTGTAATGCCCGGCCAGAAACGGGGTAAAGGCAGCCGCTTTTACCCCGTTTTTATTTGCCCTTGGCGATGTAATCAGTAGTAACGCCGTTTCTGCATTTGACAGAGCTCCTGTCGACACCTACCATTCGGCAAGTTGTAGTAACGAGATTTTTGCAGAATGACACTTGGCGATCTTGCTGAAGTACAGATGGGCTACCCGTTCCGGTCGCGTCTTGAGCACGACCCACAAGGTGATGTCGCCGTGATCCAGATGAAGGACATCGACGACGCCAACCTGCTGCATGCCGAGGAGGCCATCAGGGTGGCGCTCCCGAAAGGAAAGGCCCATCACCTGCTGCGCACGGGCGATCTGTTGTTCCGCTCGCGCGGCCGCAGCAATGGCGCGGCACAAGTACTGGAGGGTATGGGCCCGGCCGTGCTCGCGGCGCCGATGCTGCTGATCCGGCCCCACAAGGTGCTGTCAGCCTATCTGTGCTGGTACATCAACGCGCCAGCCATCCAGGCCCAACTCGCAGCGCTGGCCGAGGGCACCTCGGTACGGATGATCAGCGCCGAAGCGCTGAAGGCGCTGGAAGTGCCGCTGCCTTCGCAGGCCACGCAGCAACGCATCGTGCAGGCCGCCGGCCTGGCCGAACAAGAACAAGCACTGCTGGCCCGCATCGCTACGCTGCGTCAGCGCCTGGCCACGCACATGCTGATGAAGTTTGCCCACCCATCCTCAGAAAGGGCCATCCAATGACCGACCAGCTCACCCAACAAGACGTTAACAACACTGCTTGGGCCGCCTGCGATACCTTTCGCGGCGTCATCGACCCGGCGCAGTACAAGGACTACATCCTGGTGATGCTGTTCCTGAAGTACATCAGCGACCAGTGGGCCGACCACTATGCCGAGTACAAAAAGGAATACGGCAACAACGAGGAGCGCATCCGCCGCAAGCTGGAGCGGGAGCGCTTCATCCTGCCCTATGTCGAGTTCAAGGATGAGAAAACCGGCGAGGTCACGGACCGCTTTCTGGCCGACTTCCATGCCCTGTACGAGCGCCGCAAGGCGGCCAACCTCGGCGAGCTGATCAATATCGTGCTGGATCATATCGAGGAAGCCAACAAGGCCAAGCTCGAAGGCGTGTTCCGCAATATCGATTTCAACTCCGAGGCCAACCTCGGCAAGACCAAGGACCGCAACCGCCGCCTGGAAAACCTGCTGGGCGATTTCGCCAAGCTCGACCTGCGCCCCACGCGCGTGTCTGAAGACGTGATCGGCGACACCTACATTTACTTGATCGAGCGTTTCGCCTCCGATGCCGGCAAAAAGGCTGGCGAGTTCTACACGCCCAAGCAGGTGTCGAAGCTGCTGGCGCAACTGGCCGCGCCCAAGCCCGGCGATCGCATTTGCGACCCCACCTGCGGCGCCGGCGGTCTGCTGATCGAGGCCGCTGCGCTGGTCGAGCAACAGGGCAGTCGGGATTTCGCGCTGTTCGGGCAGGAGGTCAACGGCAGCACCTGGGCGCTGGCGCGAATGAACATGTTCCTGCACGGCAAGGACTCGGCGCGCATCGAATGGGGCGACACCATCAACAGCCCGGCGCTGGTCGAGGCTGATCGCCTGATGCGCTTCAACGTGGTGGTCGCCAACCCGCCGTTCAGCCTGGACAAGTGGGGCAGCGAAGAGCTGGAGGCTGACCGCCACAGCCGCTTTTGGCGTGGCATGCCACCGAAGTCCAAGGGTGACTATGCCTTCATCACCCACATGATCGAGTCGGCACTGCCGCAGGAAGGGCGCGTGGCGGTGGTGGTGCCGCACGGCGTGCTGTTCCGTGGCGGCGCCGAAGGCCGCATCCGCCGCAGCCTGATCGAAGAGAACCTGCTGGATGCCGTGATCGGCCTGCCGGGCAACCTGTTCCCCACCACCTCTATCCCGGTGGCGATTCTGGTGTTCGACCGTGCCCGGGAGAAAGGCGGCGCCCGCGAAAAGTCGAAAGACGTCCTGTTCATCGACGCCAGCAAGGACTTCCAGCCTGGCAAGAACCAGAACGCCCTGCTGCACAGCCACATGGCGCGCATCCTCGAGACCTTCAAGGCCCGCAAGGCGGTCGAGAAGTATGCGTACGTGGCCAAGCTCAAGGAAATCGCGGAGAACGACTACAACCTGAACATCCCCCGCTACGTGGATACCTTCGAGGAAGAAGAAGAGATCGACGTGGCCGCCGTTGAGCAAGAGATCGAGCGGCTGGAGGGCGAACTGGTCGAGGTACGCGCCCGCATGAAGCAGTACCTCAAGGAGTTGGGCGTATGAAAGAGGCCGACAACGCCATTGTTGATCAGCACCACCAGACCTTTGAGGGGATTCGGGAGGTTGACGAAGACGGCAGCGAGTATTGGCTCGCTCGGCAGCTGGCCAAGGTGCTGGAGTACTCGGAGTACCGCCATTTCCTGCCGGTTATCGAGAGGGCCAAGGAGGCCTGCCGCAAGAGCGGTCACGCCGAGGCAGACCATTTCGAGGATGTCCTCGAAATGGTCGAAATCGGATCAGGGGCGAAGCGGCCGGTGGCTGACGTCCTCCTGTCCCGCTACGCCTGCTACCTGATCGTTCAGAACGGCGACCCGGCCAAACCCGTCATTGCCAATGGGCAGTCCTATTTCGCCCTGCAGACCCGCCGACAGGAGCTGCGCGACAACGAGGCCTTTGCCCGCCTGAGCGAGGACGAGAAGCGCCTGGCCATCCGTAACGAGCTGGCGTCCCACAACAAGCATTTGGCTGCCGCTGCGAAGGATGCCGGCGTGGCAACGCCCCTGGACTACGCCATCTTCCAGGACCACGGCTACAAGGGTCTCTACGGAGGCAGGGGGGCCAAGGACATCCACGCCGCCAAGGGTCTGAAGAAG
>JAUXNL010000379.1 GCA_030684415.1 Moraxellaceae bacterium
CCTCGTGGTTGCCGCGCCGCGAGCCATAGGTGTTGAAGTCGGCAGGCGCGACGCCATGCGCCGTGAGGTATTTGCCGGCCGGTGTGTCGGGCCGGAACGAGCCAGCCGGCGAAATATGATCGGTGGTCACGGAGTCGCCCAGTATCAGCAGCGCGCGTGCGCCTTTGATGTCGTGGGTGGCAGCGGGTTGCGGGTGGAAATTGTCAAAGAAAGGTGGCTTGGCAATATAGGTCGAGGTTGGCCAGTTGTAGACGTTGCCGTGTGCGCTTTCGATATGGTTCCAGAGATCGTTGCCAGTCGTGAAGTCGCTGTAGCGTTCGCGGAATACGGCAGGATTGAGCGCTGCACCGAGCAGCGCGTTGATCTCGCTGTCGGCGGGCCAGACGTCGCGCAGATAAACCGGTTGACCATCGCTGCCGGTGCCGAGCGGCGCTGTGGTGAGATCGATGTTGACGGTGCCGGCCAGCGCGAACGCCACCACCAGTGGTGGTGATGCCAGAAAATTTGCCCGCAAGTTGGGGTGGATGCGCGCCTCGAAATTGCGATTACCCGAGAGCACGGCGGCGGCGATGATATCGTTCTCGACAATGGTTTCGTTGAACTCGGCCGCCAGATCACCCGCGTTGCCGATGCAGGTGGTGCAGCCGAAGGCCGCGATGCCGAAACCGAGTTGTTCCAGGTACGGCAGCAAGCCGGTGGCCTTGAGGTATTCGGGCACGACGCGCGAGCCCGGGCCGAAGCTGGTTTTTACGCGCGGGCTGACGATCAGCCCTTTTTCCACGGCCTTTTTCGCCAACAGACCAGCCGCCAGCAATACGCTGGGGTTAGAGGTATTGGTGCAGGAGGTAATCGCGGCAATCATCACGTCGCCATGGCCGATATCAATGGCAAGGCCGGGCTCGCCGGTTTGGGTGGGAATGTCAGGGCTGTCGACCATTTCCACTTCATTGCGCATTGGCACTTTGGCGGCAGCGGGCACGATCATCTTGCCATGCGACGGCAGGCTGAGGCGGGTGGGGTAGCGTTTGTCGAGATCGGCAGCGTGTTTGCCGAAGCCGTTGTCGGCGCCGCTGGCGCTGAACAGGCGAGTGAAGTCGTCGGCCATGGCGGGCAGCGTGATGCGGTCTTGCGGGCGTTTGGGGCCGGCGAGCGACGGTACGATGCTGGCAAGATCGAGCGTTACTACGCGGGTGTAGTCGATGTCGCCGGCGCGTGGAATGCCGAACAGTTGTTGTGCGCGGAAATAGGATTCAAAGGCATCCACTTCTTCCTCGGTGCGGCCGGTGCCTTTCATATAAGCGACGGTTGCGTCGTCGACCGGAAAGAAGCCCATGGTGGCGCCATATTCAGGCGCCATGTTGCCGATGGTGGCGCGGTCCGTGACGGAAAGATGGGCTGTGCCGTCGCCAAAGAACTCCACAAACTTGCCGACGACTTTTTCGCCGCGCAACAATTCCGTGACGGTGAGCACGAGATCGGTGGCAGTGACACCTTCGCGCAATTTTCCGGTCAGCTCCACGCCGATCACGTCAGGGGTGAGAAAATACACGGGCTGGCCGAGCATGCCGGCTTCTGCTTCGATGCCACCGACGCCCCAGCCGACTACGCCCACACCATTGATCATGGTGGTGTGCGAGTCTGTGCCTACCAGCGTGTCCGGATAACACACGCCATTTTTCTGCTGTACGCCGCGGAACAGGTATTCCAGATTGACCTGATGCACGATGCCGATGCCAGGCGGCACCACGCCAAACGTATCAAAGGCCTGCATGCCCCATTTCAGGAATTGGTAGCGCTCGTTGTTGCGGCGGAATTCCAGCTCCATGTTTTTGCGCAGGGCATCAGGCGAGCCGTAAAAATCGATTTGCACGGAGTGATCCACCACCAAGTCGACCGGCACCAGTGGTTCGATTTTTTTTGGGTTCTGGCCCATGGCGGCGGCGACATTGCGCATGGCGGCCAGATCGGCCAGTAGCGGCACACCGGTAAAGTCCTGCAGCACCACTCGCGCCACCACGAAAGGAATTTCGTCTGTGCGCACGCCCTTGGGCTGCCAGTTGGCCAACTGGCGCACATGCTCGGCCGTGATTTTCCGGCCATCGACATTACGCAGCACGGCCTCAAGCACGATGCGCAGTGACACCGGCAGCCGCGACACCGGGCCGATGCCGGCGGCCTCCAGCGCGGGCAGCGAGTAAAACTCGCGTGCGTCACCGTTTTGCAGATGAAAGGTCTGACGCGTGCGGTCGAGATCGGGCGTGGAATGATGAGCGGACATGACGGTGAACTCCTTTTGCTGGCGGGGGTGGCTCCCGGCCGGGAGCCGGGCGCTATCAGACAGTCAGCCATGACCGTATAGCGGTGCCCGTGCAGGATTCATTCTAGGCCTCTGCCATGACGGTTGCGTAGCGGCCTTGTGTGCCTGACTTCATGGCCGTCTGGCGCCTGCGTTTCCGTGAGCCGGTGCACAGATGGGCGAGGATGACGGCCAGATTGTGATTTGGTGCGTGAAGACGGCTGGCGCGTGGCACTCAGCGGGCTATCATCCGGGTTCATCCGCGAGGATTGCCCGGAGCGCCCACACACATGTCCCAGCCCACGCCCGCCATGGAGGCGTCAGCGCATCATTTCCGCATCTGTCATCTGTGCGAGGCCATGTGCGGTGTCGATATCGAGCACCGCAACGGCGGCATCGTGTCCATCAAGGGTGACAAGGCCGATCCGTTTTCCAAAGGGCACATCTGTCCGAAAGCCGTCGCGCTCAAGGATTTGCATGAAGACCCCGACCGTTTGCGCCGCCCGGTAAAGCGGGTGGCCACCGGCTGGGTGGAAATCAGTTGGGATGAAGCCTTCGATGAAATAGAGACAAACCTGCGCCGTCTGCGCAGCGACCACGGTGGTGATGCGCTGGCCGTGTATCTCGGCAATCCCACCGTGCACACCCCGGCCCTGCTGGCCGTGCCGTCGTTTGTGCGCGCGCTCGGCGCGAAGCAGCGCTTCAGCGCGACCTCGGTCGACCAGTTGCCGACGATGATTGCCAACCAGCAACTGTTCGGACACCAGTTGCTGTTTCCCGTGCCGGATCTGGATCGCTGCGAATTCCTGCTGATTGTGGGCGGCAATCCGGCGGCCTCCAACGGCAGCCTGATGAGCGCCGGCGACGTGATGGGGCGCATCCGGGGCATTCGCGAGCGTGGTGGTCGCGTGGTGGTGATTGATCCACGCCGCACAGAAACCGCCGACAAGGCCGATGACCATCTCTTTGTCCGCCCGGGCACGGACTTTTTCCTGCTCGCGGCGATGGTGACGGAAATGTTTGCGGCCAAGGTCGTGCGCCTGCGCGACTTCGACCGGTTGGTGGAGGGGCTGGATGCCCTGCGCACGGCGTTGGCCCCGTATACGCCGGAGTCCGTCGCGGCCATCACCGGCGTGGAGGCTGCGCGCATTCGTGCGCTGGCGATGGACGTGGCGCGTGCTGAGCGTGCCGCGATTTACGGCCGCGTCGGTGCCTGTACGCAGGAGTTCGGCGGCCTCACCACCTGGCTGCTGCATGTGTTGAACATTCTCACCGGCAATCTCGATCGTGCAGGCGGCATGATGTTCGCCACGCCGCCGCTCGACATGGTGAAGCTGGGCTCACCCGGCACCTACGGACGCCAGAAATCCCGCGTGCGCGGCCTGCCGGCCTTTGGCGGCGAGTTGCCCGTGGCCGTGCTGGCAGAAGAAATCCTGACGCCGGGGCCGGGGCAGATACGTGCGCTGGTCACCCATGCTGGCAACCCGGTGCTCTCCACGCCGAATGGCGCACAGATGGACCGCGCGCTCGCCGCGCTCGACTACATGGTGTCCATCGACATCTATATCAACGAAACCACGCGCCATGCGCACATCATCCTGCCACCCGTGAGCCCGCTGGAGCGCTCGCATATGGAGGTCGGCTTGTCGCCATTGATGGTGCGCAACGCGGCGAAGTGGTCGCCGGCATTGTTCGAGCCGCCGGTCGACAGCCGTCAGGACTGGCAGATATTGCTGGCATTGACGCAGCGGTTGTCGGGCGATGGCGGCTTGGGGCGCTATATGCGTCAGGGCATGCAGAGCGTGATGGAACGGCTCGGGCTCGACAGCGCGCTCGATGTACTCCTGCGCACCGGCCCCTACGGCACGCACGCCGCGCTCGGCAAAAAAGCCTCCGTGTTGAGCCGGATGGGCGCCGTGCTGCGTCCCGATGGCGAAGGCCTCAGCCTGAAAAAACTCCGTGCCCATCCGCATGGCATCGACCTCGGACCACTGCTGCCGCAGTTGCAGGCCCGGCTCGAAAAAATGCGCCGGCGCATTCCGCTCCTGCCCGCCGTATACGAAGCCGACCTGCCGCGAGCCCGACAGGCGCTGACGAACTTTGATGCCACGCAAATGCGCGTGATCGGACGCCGTCATGTGCGCAGCAACAACTCCTGGATGCACAACTCGCACCGGTTGGTGAAAGGGCCGAGCCGCTGCACGGCCCTGCTGCACCCGGATGATGCCGCGCGGCTCGGCATTGCCGATGGCGCACCAGTCAAGCTGGCGTCGCGCGTGGGCGCCATCGAGCTGCCGGCAGAGCTGAGCGATGCCGTCATGCCCGGCGTGGTCAGTGTGCCGCACGGCTTCGGCCACGGCCGCGCCGGCGTAAAGCTGCGCGTTGCGCAGGCCGAAGCCGCCGGGCCCAGCCTCAACGACATCATCGACGATCAACTGGTGGATGCCGTCAGCGGCACTGCCGTGCTCAACGGCATGGCCGTCGAGGTCAGCGCTGTGTGAGCAGGGGCTCGTGTGAGCTGATGTCGCGAAACCAGTCGGTCACTCCGGTTACGAAAAGCCATGGCCGCAC
>JAUXNL010000207.1 GCA_030684415.1 Moraxellaceae bacterium
TGCTAAAAACCAATACCAATGAATAATATTTCCCTGCTGATCCAGAATCCTTCCCTTTGGCCGAAAATGCTCAACGTCATTATGAAACCCTGGATTCTTTGACTCCGTATACCAACATTTTCTATGGCTCGCCGCCTCAAGAAACCGTTTAACTGGTTGCCAGCGTGGATTTCCATTAGCCGCCACATTAGCCTTTTCATCATCCGTGATCGCATGCATCGACAAGGCCATTGTTTCGAGATTAGCAATGACATCAGTATCAACGGTTGCCAGAGCAGCATTGAGGTCGATGTATCTCATCCCGCCTCCTGCGAACGGTACTTTGACTCCAGATAATCCTTATACGCAGGATCTCTAAATGAAATCGAAAGCCCCAACACATCGAGTTCGCGATTAATGGCTGCCAGTCGCTCAATATCATCCGCAGATAAATCGTCCTTATACGCAAGCCGCAGCCGTTCATCGATAAGACCCTGCGTATGTTCATCCAGACTGGATGGCAACCCAAAGAACTCGCTCGTTAGGACATTTGCAACGCCCTGCCCACGAGGATCACGATAAGGTCGCTCATAACTCAAACGCCCACTCTTACTATGCGCAATTAAAACCTGCTCTCTCGTTAACCCAGAAATCAGTACAGGATTATGCGTTGCAATCAGCGCAACAGAAGATGCGTGGCTATTATCATCAAGTGCGCCTTTCAACAGCGAGTTATACCTCCAAGTCCAAGCAGGATTCAGATGCGTATCAGGCTCATCAAGCAAAACAAGACATTCTTCCCGTCCAATAAGGGACAATCCGCCTATCACAGAAATTAACTGCTTCTCGCCCTCACTCAAGTCGGAAAAGGGGAAGATCGAGAAACCATCAATATGCCTCAAGGTATAGTCAACGCCAACAAGCATGGATCTTCTTTCCAACACCTCAAGCATGCTTGAAATATTTGCGCCTCGTCGGCTATTTGAAGTGCTGCCAACCTTCTCTAGCCCGATCTGATTAAGGATATACGTCCGACTTAACTCCCGAACAGAGGACTCACCCTCATGCATAGCCGTGACACTTTTAGCATCAATTGCCGCCCCATCCAAATCCGCCAGAAACTCCAGAACCGCCCCTTTGGCACCCCAGAATTTCGGCTCATCCTGCTCCAAGCTGTAGTCCTCACCCGGCCTAACTGTGATCTTCAACTTATCAAGTGATAAAATTGATATCTCCTTAAGAAGACCTCCATTTCTGTTTGCAAGCAATGCTAGAAGAACATATTCCGCCTGATCCACATCAGAAAATATGAAGGACTTCTCCATATCATCTGACTGCCCCCGGAGCTTTGCAGAATAGGTTCTTCCATAACGACGAAACTGCTTTCTCAATCTCTCACATGTACCTGAGTAATATCCAAAAACAGCCGCCGGAAACGGGGGCCTTAATGAAGACTCTTGGATCCTCTCCTTGAACCTCGTACGCGTCCATGCTTGCCCATCAACACTGATGGCGACCCCTTGTGCTCGGCTACTCTTAACTTCAGTTATTTTCCCATGTGCCTCGTAACTCAACTCAAAATCAAAAT
>JAUXNL010000208.1 GCA_030684415.1 Moraxellaceae bacterium
CTTTGGGGAACCAGCGGCAAACATAATCCTCAAGCGAGATGTCGCGGTCATCCTCGCGCGGTGCGCCCCAGTCAATCAGGTAAACCTCGTAACCGTGGGCGAGAAAATATTTCACCATGCTGCGGTCAGCCAGCAGATCGAAAATCCACCCGAACACCCCCAACGGTGGCACCAACACAAGCGGCGTGCCATAGCGGCGCTGGCGCACCACATAAGGCTTGCCCTCGATATGAACCGTGCTGCCGGCCCGCAAGGGTTTGTAGTGCCGCACCGACATCAGGCCGTCGGTACAAATGACGGTATGCGACGTTTTGTCCGCCTGGATATAGCGAGCCTTGTTGGTACGCCGCTGCACGGCGTTATTGACGAAGGCCGCACTGGTGCGCAGAAAACGGACGGGACGCTCAAAAGGCTTCTTCATGACCACTCACAACAAACAGGTACACACGGGCAGACCTTACACCGGGAGCGCGATTGTAGAGGCCGGCACGCCAGTACCCAAGCGTCGACGGCCGTCTGCTCAGACGGATGGCCTTTGTAGCAACCGGTGATAACCCCAGGCCGAGAGCAGCAACACACCCAAGCCCAGCGCCAGTGACGGCAACATGGTTTTCAGTGCCGGCGCCGACAACACGATCACGATCGGATGCGCCCCTGCTGGCGGATGCACGCTATGTGTCAGCCGCATGAGTCCAATCGTGCTCCCCACCGCCAAGGCAACAGACCACCACTCGCCCGGCCAGAGCCAGAGCACAGCAAACCCCGCCACCGTACCGATGGCATAGCCGGCCAACAGATTGCGCATCCTGGAGAACTCGCTGGATGGCACCAGAAAGAGCAATACGCAGGAGGCTCCAAATGGCGCCAGCAACAAAGGCTGGTGGATAAGCTCGGCCAAGCCCTGCAACAGCAAAATGGCAAGGCAGGCTCCGATACCGCTGAAAACGGCCATGCGCCAATGGCGAGGGGAGCGCGGGGGAATGGCGTCTTTGCCAGACATCGGAGTGCCTCTTTGCACCAAGAAGGCGCGCAGACTATCGCGGCACATCCATCAACTGAAATGACTTCTGCTTGCTCACTCCATCAGCGTTGCTGATGACCCTGCCGCACCTTCGTTCGCCCGCCGGCATCCAGCAATCGGACCTCCCCAAACATCATGGAATTGGAATATTGAAATACTAAAAAGATATTTTATGGAATAAAAATCCGCGCGTAGTCTGGCTTCATCGCGGTCCACGCCGCCCACATTCTTTAACAGGAGCCTGTCATGAGCTTACGTCTCGGCGACTTAGCCCCCGACTTTACCCAAGAGTCCTCTCTAGGTCCTATCCGCTTCCACGAGTGGCTGGGGGACAGCTGGGGGGTACTGTTCTCACACCCGGCAGACTTCACCCCCGTCTGCACCACCGAGCTTGGCCTCACCTCAAAACTGAAGGACCGCTTTGCCGAGCGTAACGTCAAGGTCATCGCGCTCTCGGTTGACCCGGTGGAGTCGCATACACGCTGGATTAACGACATCAACGAGACGCAAAGTACGACCGTCACCTTCCCCATCATCGCTGATGCCGACCGCAAGGTGTCCGGGCTTTACGACCTGATTCATCCGAATGCGAGCACAACCGCCACCGTGCGCTCCCTGTTCGTGATTGATCCGCAGAAGAAAGTGCGCCTGATCATCACCTACCCTGCCAGCACCGGCCGCAATTTTGACGAAATCATCCGCGTAATCGACTCGCTGCAACTGACCGACAACTACAGCGTGGCGACACCGGGTAACTGGAAGGATGGCGAAGACGTCATTATCGTCCCATCACTGCAAGACCCGGCCGTGATTGCAGAAAAATTCCCTCGCGGCTTCCGTGCCGTCAAAACGTACCTTCGCTACACCCCGCAGCCCAACCGGAACCATTGATCATGAGCCTGCATCAAGGGCTGGACGCCCGCCTCGAACCTTATGACGTGCTGATCCTGCCGGGCTGGAAAAACTCTGGTGATGACCACTGGCAAAGCCGTTGGGAGGCGCGCTTCCCGTCATTCAACCGCGTGCACCAGCAAAGCTGGGACAACCCGGTGCGCATCGACTGGGTAGCGGCGCTCGACGAAGCCGTTAGCCGCTGCACCAAGCCAGTCATCCTGATCGCCCACAGTCTGGGCTGCATTACGGTGGCACACTGGGCAAGCCGGCACCGGCACCGCATTGCCGGTGCGTTGCTGGTGGCACCGGCTGATGTCGAACGTCGGACTGTCGCCCCAGTTCTCAAACGTTTTGCACCGATTCCGCTGGCACCTCTGCCCTTTCCGGCACTGGTGATCGGCAGCGATAACGACCCCTGCTGCACGGTGTGGCGCGCCAGTGAGCTGGCAGAAAAATGGGGCGCCGAATGCCACATCGCTTTTGGCGCCGGTCATATCAACGCGCACTCGAATCTGGGCGACTGGGAAGAAGGCTTGATCCTGCTGGATGTGTGGTTGCGTGGGGTGCAGGCTTTTCGTGATGACGTCGCTCAGGTTGCCTGACTAGCGCTCAGGGCAGCTTTGAATACTCCTGAGCCGCCCGGGCTGAGCCTGTAGAAGAGCTCAGGGCAACCGGTTTATTCAGCGCGTCCTCAGCGATGTGCGGCACTTTCAACTCCAGTTGCACTCGCCATCTGAACAGTCTGCCAGCACACAGGCTGGGTGCATGAAAAAGCCGGCGGGGACACAGCTCCCGCCGGCTTTTCGTATCTCCGAACCGACGCCACCTCGAAAAATACGGCGACGCTCAAGCCTTGGCATTCATGCCGTGGTGGTCCTGCTTGCCGGTGTCCTTGTATTTGGACGGGTCTGTCGTGTACTCCGCATGACCATAGCCCACCAGCAATTCGTTGATCTGGTGAATCAGCAATTTGTCGGCAATACCGCGCACCACCGGAATTTTTCCAGCGACACGATGCGCCACTACCTTGGGCATGAAATACAGGTTGCTGCCCAGAAACAGCAGGTAATCCTTCACACCAGGCTGCACATCCATCTGCTT
>JAUXNL010000209.1 GCA_030684415.1 Moraxellaceae bacterium
GGCGCCGCGAGCTTAACCCTATCGCTCGCGACCAAGATGAGTGAATCTTTCCAACGTGCTGCGCGTGACGCGCGAGCGCAAGCTCCACCAAATCACTGACCAAGATCTCTGAGCTCTTGCCAGACCAATCCCCCTCGTCACCTCCATCAAGTGGCGGCCATTGAAAGCGCTCGCGCATGAGCTTTATGCGCTCTGCCTCTGGGAAGTCATTTTTATCAGCCTTTTCCCACGCAGCGTCTTGACGAATCGACTCGACATGGGCACGTACCGCCTTGACCGGAAGTCCTTGATTGAACTGGTAGCTATCACCGGAAAGTGCGCGAACCTTCGTACGCTCTTTGGAGACTATTTCGCAGACAATCTCGACCGGGTCGTCATCTCCCGCAACACGCTTGGCGCGTTCAAGGAAGTAAAGGAGCATGTTCAGTCCAGAAATGGTGATTAAATGCTCCAGGGCGTCATAGATCGGCATGTCCTTGCCCAAAATAGACAACCAGTCCTCGCACATCTGATCAAAGCGCATATTTTCCTGCTCAGGCAGGTAACCTGAGGGGCGCGGATCGTCTGCAAGCTGTGGCAGGCCCTGCAGCGCACGTGCCAGCCGGTTCATGGGAGCCTCGCGGTCAAACAGGCGCCTAGCCAGAATGTCGCCAAGCTCGGCTCCGCGCTTGGCCCGGCTGAGCATGAGGTAAAGCAGCTCACCCGTTCGCGCGAAAAAGCGCCTATCGTTGCTCATCTTGCCTCGCGAATCGATCTCTAAGTCCTCATAGAGAGCGTCGGGGCCGAAGGGAAAGACAAACTTTGAGCTCCAACGCTTGTTACTGCGGGACTCAAAGGAGGATGAGCGCAGAAGCTCGACCGCCATTGCGAAGTCGTCGAAGCTGGAAAACGAATGACGCAAGTAAGCCATGTCATCATCGCCATTACCCGTCTTTCCCTGATCAAACTTCTCAAACCACTGTCGCCACTTTTCCTCGTCGGACAATGCGCTCCCAGCGATAGACTCAACGTAGGGGTTATTGAACAGCAAGCCTCGCAAGCGAATCTGCCGCTGTGGCCGGAATTTTATCGCACCGCCCAGTCCCTCATGAGGAAGAAGCGGTCTGTCTAAGTTTGAGCCAAGCACTCCCAAGAACTCGAGCACAGTCAAATGCGGAAGCTGCTCGTCATATAGGCGATGCCCCCAAATGTTCTCGTCAACGCAGAAGTCGACACCCCTGATCTCCGGCCTCTTTAATATTTCGCTCATGTTGGTGCCTTTACAGCTACGGGGCGGGTAAAGCCGCGACCACCAGGCTCAATATCAATGAAATTCAGAGTCAGCACCGAGGCCTCTGCGTCGATCTCATCTTCATCAGCCGCAAGACCGGCTTTGCGTACGAGCTCCGCCTTCCGTAATAGCTTTGCCTTAAAGGCCAACAGGTCTTCATGACATTCACTGGAAAAGCTCGCCGGCAGCGCTCCTTCGGCCACCCGAGAGAGGAATTCGAGACGAATAGGCGTAAGATCGAAACTGATTGAATTGCCCAGTCCTGGTGCGAGCGAAACGTCAAGGAAAGGCCGGCCCGCATCTTCATTGAGCTTTATCGCCATGCCGATGCCCCCCTGCCTACGTGAAGAAACTTCATGATCGCAAAGCGCGCTCACCCTGCTCTGAGTGAAGCCTCCTGAGCTAGCTATAAAAATTCGATCGACATTCTCCAGCAGCAAGCCGGTCATAACCCGGTTTAGTCCCTTAACAATCCTTCCGCGGACTGCCTCACTAACTGACCTTTTAGCTTTGAAAGATTCAATGATGCCCAGATAGTCTCCCGCGAAACGGAAAGCAGTCATGGACCAACGCGAGTATCCGGCCTCACCATCGGGCAGAGTGAAATAAAGTCGACGACGTTGGGCTGCAAGCATCTCCAAGAACTCGGACGATCCATCTCCAATGCGGGCGCCCTCATCACCCTCAAGGTAGGCGTCTTGGACCGCGCGAAACTCTGAGGTCGAGCCGTAAACTGGATCAGCACCAATCAGGCGCTCGAAGTCAGCCTGGAGCTTTGAGTCATGGCTGCCGTACACCAAAAGTCCATCGGCCGCATTGCTAGTCTCCTCGCCTACGCCGAAACTCATCATCGCCTTAAAGACAGGACGGCCAGAGGCCCTACGTTTAGGCAAGTTGGCCCCGAAGGCGTTGACATAGATGCTGGCTTTGCTGATGTGGCCTCCCTCCTGGATTTTGGCTACGTCCGCGCAGGTCATTAAGTTCTCCTTTGCTCTCTTTGCATCGGAGTACCCAAGGATCATGTTCGAGCAGAGGGCCAATAAATCGCGCACCGGAAGATGTAGCCCGTTAAACCGTGCAATCTCGACCAAATCTCCTAGCCGGCGCGCAAGCTGCCCGCCCTCAGACGCACCTAGGAGCCTGCGTCGATTCTCGTTGATCGGGCAGACCTTACCACCAGCGATTAACGTGCAACTCTTGCATTTTTCCCATTCGGAATGCCCAGCAACTGCTTTAGCAATCTCATCAAGTGTCCTTCGGCTGGTTGTGCGGCTGAGGTCGAAAACCGCAACTCGATTGGGGGCGGGGCCCGCTTGCAGAAAGTGCTCTTGAAGTGGCTTGCGCAACGGATGGGCTCGACCTTGGCGTTTTCCCAGGTCGCGCAGACGGTCGAGGATCTGGCCGTGGTTAGCTGCGAGAATTATCACTTCGGAGTCGTCGCCACCCAGTACTGACTTTTCAAGCCGCTCGAGTGGGTGATCACTCTCCTGTCCGCTGAATTCGGATAGATCTTTAATAAAGACCGCCAGCCTCCCGTCAGCTAGACGCAACTCTTTAACATTACCCTTAGCTGTCCAGGCCTCTTGATCCCCCCCTAAATGTGTCCATAAAGCACGGCAGTGGTAAGTCTTGCCATCGCCAGCTGTTCCAGCAATTAAGATTGAACCAGGAATTTTCGACTGAATGTGCTGAAGCATCGGGGCCAGCAAAGGCGCAGATAACTTTATTGGCTCTATTTTCGCTCTATTCAGTGCACCCGAAACATACTCGTCAAACATCGTAAGGTTATTTGGCGTCGGGCCGTAGCTACGAAGAAACCTAACCCATGTGCTGGCAGGCGGAGTTTCGTTATTTTTTTTTAGAGAGACGCAGCTCTCCCCGACGTCCCCACCGTTCATCTGAGCATCACTCTCCACTTGCATCCCCCTATTCGCCTGGAATCGGCAATCACCAAGAACTCCACGTCATGCAAGACAAATACGGCAACTGGATTGCTGACGTTTTCGAGCTAACTAGTCAGGCTGAATCCTCTCTGTCTTCATTTATTTTCTTATACTGTTATTGTCCGAAGTGCTGCGGAAGAAAAGCCCATAACAGTACCATTTCAGCTTCAGCACTTCATAAACTGCAGGCATCGTACAGGTCAGCCTGCTACTGTTCAGCCAAATCTGGCGTACCCTTATGCATTGCCAGATCTTTTGCGTACGAATGGCGGCAGGATACGTCGTTAGTCGATAGACGGAAATCCATAACAGCCTTAGCTTGGCCACTGAATCCTCGAAACGGTCATTTTTTTGCCCAAGCCGAACAACTCCGGCGACTGGATTGTCTAGAAAAAGAGGTTGAAGTGTCTTTTGCAGCTCCGCAATCGACTTACGAAGTGCCAGAGTCAACGCGCGCTGCAATGGCATCAAGTTCTGGCTAATTCCAACAACTGCAGCTTGACTAAAGATCGTTCCTCTTCCCCACTCAATCCAGAACATTCTGTACGGTCCCGGTTGGCCTGAGCCCTCACTGCCCGCAACCCATGCCCTTCAGCTTCGAAGTGGATTCGATACAGGCAAATACCCGTACCACGACGATGCATGTTTAAGACTGTACCCTCAAACCAATGAATCCAACTGTGCTCAGGATCGGTTGGCAAGTACCCCATGCGAATGCTTCGGGCCTCATCCGAGCAGAAGAACATATCCAGAGACAATTCATCGTATGCCGCAGGAAAGTCCAAAGAATTGAAGTCATAACGACGTACTGAGAAACGAGGATACTCATCGTCTGGCAAAACCACCGACCGATTGCCATCAAACCATGCCTTGGCTGCAATCAGAATCGCAAGATCGCGGCTTCGCCCGACTGGGTTAGTGGTTCGAACGATCAGCTTTTCTGCCACACTGAAATCCATCCATCTAACCGAGGCCGTTTCCCGCTCATCAAATCTGCCCGGCGGGCCAATATGCCGCATTACGAAAAAGGCATTGGTGGTGGTTCCACCCTTGAAGATGCCAGGCAGCACATCAACGATTTCGGCATCATAACCGGTCTCCTCCCGCACTTCGCGCAAAGCCGTTTCCTCAGGGCTGTCGTCTTTCTCTGGGCGCCCTTTGGCGAAGGTCCACACATAGCCATCATAGTGATGGGTCGGCTCACGCAGCAGGATGCGTCCGCCTCGGGTGAGCAAGATGCCGCCATAGGCGGAGGCCTTCGGTGGGGTCCACATGAGGAGCGTCCTTAAGTATCAGCTGCTGGTGCGCAGCGTTCCGGCGAGCGTGGGGTCTCGAAGCGACAGGATACGTCGCTGTATAGGTCAGAACCATGCAGTTCGGCCGCGCCGAGTGCCAACCGTCCCGACTGGCGACTTTTCGAGCGACACATCCTGTCGCCGCACTCTGGCTAACTGACCTTCCCCAGTCCGACCGCCCCAGAGGTTGCCATGCCCACTTGCCTGCATTGCTCGGCCAGAATCCCTGCCGGCCGCACCTATTGCCACCCGCACTATCAGGAGGCGCTGCGCCATCACGACGAGCGCGTGGTTGCCTATCGATACGCAAAAGACCACTGGAACCGCTTGGGCGCAGCCACCCGTACGATCAGAGACCAGCAAGCCGAAGACGATGAGCTGAGTGCCATGGCCTCTTTGGTGGCGGTCCTCATCGGTGGATACCTGTGGTTTCTGATGGCAACTCTTGTCCGCATCGATGGGCTATGGGGGCTCGTGATCATGTTCTGCACGGGCTACTTCATGCTGAGCTGGTCGCCGGCGCGCCGCGTTACCGGCAAGCTGGCGCGGGCCGCCGTTGTGGCGCTGCCGTCGCTGATTTGCAGCATGATCAGCCTGGGCGCCTTGTGCATCGTGAGCGACGCTGTTCGGGGCCACGCTCTGCCCTTGCTGCTCGGAACACTGGTGGTAGTGCTGGGCAATAGCCTGTTCCGTGAATGGAGCGGCCGGCACCAAGCCTCCGGCATGCCGGTCCATCCGGTAGAGCCTCGCCCCTGAGGAACGATGGAAATGACCGTTCACTATTCCGTGCCGGCATCGGTGGTGGCGTTGGCAGACATGCTGAGGCCGGTGGAACAAACCCTTCATGCCAGCTTGTGGCAGGCGGTGCGTACCCCCACTCGCCCGCCACTTTCCGGGCGAGACGTGCGCCAACACTTCTTTGGCATACGCCGCTTTGCCGGCAACGTTGTGGACTGGCTGAACAACGACCTGGCGCCATTGGCTAACGGTGATGGGGCCGACCTACGGCAACTCGAAAAGGCCGTCAGCAAGATCACCCGACTGGTGTCCACACAGTTGGCGCGGTATCAAACGCTTCTGCTCGCAGACGATGCCTCTGGCGAAGGCCTGAACACTCTTCTCGACTCTGCCTATCGGCACAACCTGCAAGAGCTGCAGCGCTGGATGCACGACATCATCACCCTGGTAGACCGCCCGCAGGCCTATGTGTCACCTGCATCACCCTCCACGGTCAGTCTGATGCTGGAGTTCACGGCCAACCCGGCCATGGAAGCATTGCACGCTCATCTGATGCCAATGGGATGGCGCGGAAAGATGGCTCCGATAGGCACAGCGCCTTCGCTGCTCTGGCAACTGGGATGCCTCCTGTTGGGTATCGGCATTATCAATGCGCTGTTCGGCAGTGAATCCGATGCGTAAGCCGCGGCCTTGGCCCGCCCATCCCTGCGTGTTAGAGATAGCCGCATTGCAATTCAGGACAGTGGCATGAGCGGAAAAATCGACAGTAGCGATACCTTGCTGCGCCAGTGGGAAATGCTGCGCCTGATCCCCCAGAGCGCCTACCGGATTACCACCGGCGAACTGGTCTCGCGGCTGGAATCCTTGGGCTATCCCGTCACCCAGCGAACGGTTCAACGCGACCTGCAAAAGCTCTCGGTCAATTTCCCGATCAGCTGCGACGAAGGCAGCACCCGGCCCGGCTGGTTCTGGATGGAAAAGGCCTCGCTGGATATTCCGAACCTCTCCATTTCGGATGCCTTGAGTATCAAGATGATGGAGAACTACCTGACCCCGCTCTTGCCCACCGCCATATTGGACTCCCTTCGGGGCCGCTTCGATCTGGCCGAGAAACGGCTGGAGTCTGTCAACAACCCGCTAACCCGTTGGACGGACAAGATCCGGACCGTGACGCCAGGTCAGCCGCTACAAGCACCCGCCATTGCACCGGACGTGCTCTCCGTGATCCAGAGCGCGCTGGTGAATGAACGACAAATTGCAGCGCGCTACCAAGGGCGCAGCGGCAAGCCCGCCACCGACTTCACGCTGCATCCGCTGGCGCTGGTGCTACGCGGCCCTATCAGCTATCTCGTGGCGCGTGCCTTCGAATACGAAGACGTCCGACTTTATGCCATGCATCGCTTCGAGGCTGCCACCGAAACGGAAGACCGTATCGTGGTGCCGCCAAACTTTGATATCGATGACTTCATTGCCACCGGCGCGTTGAACTTCGGTAGTGGTGAAACCATTGCTCTGACGCTGCGAGTCAGCCTGGCACTGAAAACCACGCTGATGGAGTCCCCGCTGAGTGCGGACATGACGCTCACTGAGGATGGCGACCGCTTCCGGGTACATGCGGAAGTACCCAACACCTGGCAGCTCCGCTGGTGGATTCAGTCGCAAGGGCCGGATGTGGAAGTGTTGGAGCCTGACACGCTGAGACACCAGATTATGGCTAGCGTTCAAGAAACACTGGCGCTCTACAAGGTCTGACGCACCATCACATTTATTCCCCGCTAAGTTGAGCCAGTCTCAGTGTTGACCCTCCACCACCCTGGCATCATGGCGCGCGCCTGCAATCGCGTATAGCGCTTGTCCAGCAACATGACGACGCCCGTATCCGTTTCAGTGCGAATCACTCGCCCAGCCGCTTGAATCACCTTCTGCATGCCGGGAATGAAGTAGGCGTACTCGAATCCTTTCCCGAATCGCTGCTCCATGCGCCGGCGGATCTCTTCGTTCACAGGGCTAATGGCCGGCATACCGAGCGTGGTTATGAAGACGCCAATCAGGCGCGCGCCGGGCAAATCAACGCCTTCGCCAAACGCTCCGCCCAACACACAGAAACCGACTTGCTGGGAGCGGTCCGAAAACGCGGCAAGAAAATCCTCTCTCCCCTGCTCGCCCATGCCACCAGATTGCACACGAGTGGGAATGTCCGGATAGCGGGCATTAAAACGAGTGTGCACTTCCTGCAAATAGGCATAGCTGCTGAAGAACGCCATGTAGTTTCCCGGGCATGCGCTGAATTGCGTGGCGATACGCTCAACCACCCGCTCCAGGCTATCGCCCCGGTCGGCATACCGGGTGGATAGCCGGGTATCAATCAGCACCTGCAACTGCTCTGCCTGGAACGGTGAGGGCACGTCCACGAAGCCTGTGTTGGCTGGCAGCCCCAGCATGTCCTGGAAGTAATGGGCGGGCTGCAATGTTGCGCTGAACAAGGTGGTGCTGGCCGCGGTCTGGAAGCGCTTCTCAAGAAAAGGGGCCGGCAGGATATTGCGGATACTCAAGGTGCTCGCCGTTTCCGGATCAAAGGGGTCGTGCACTTCCACATCGACAATCGAGTGATCGCCCAGCACGTCGGCCAGCTTGAGAAAGGCCGACACCTCAAAATAGAACTCCAGAAAAGCAGCGTCGTGCCCCTCCGGCTTTTCACTCAAGTGATCGTTGATCTGACTGGCCAGGCGCTGCAGTGCTTTGACGAGATCGGCCGGAATCGTTTCATAAAGACGATACGCGTCCGTCTGCTCACGGAAGGCCTTGTGCCACGCTTCCCATGCCCGGTCGAAGCCGGCACGCAAACGGGCAGGCCCGGCTGCACGAGCAGCGACCAGCGCAGACGACGACAATGACGACGAGTACATGGCCCGGGCACGATCAATCAGGTTGTGCGCTTCGTCCACCAGCACCGTCACTTGCCACTCGAATTGGGTGGTAAAGGCGTACATCAGCGCGCTGAGATCAAAGTAGTAGTTGTAGTCCCCCACAAACACATCCGACCAGCGCGCCATTTCCTGCGCGAGGTAATACGGGCAGATGCTGTGGCGCCTGGCGATGTCCTTCACCTCCTCGTGGGTCAGCCACCTTCGTGTCGCGGCATCTTCACGAGCCGCCGGCAGGCGGTCATAAAAACCCTGGGCCAATGGGCAGGAGTCCCCGTGGCAGGCACGGTCCGGATACACACAGGCCTTCTCGCGCGAGACATATTCGAGCACACGCAGGGGTAGCGCGGGATTAGCGTCGTGGATTGATCGCATGGCCTCGAGTGCCAGCTGCCGTCCTGGGGTTTTGGCGGTCAGGAAAATCACCCGGTCGCGCGCGCATTCGCCCATCGCCCGGAGCTGTGGGTAAAGCGTGGCCAGCGTCTTGCCGATACCGGTGGTGGCTTGAGCCAGGAGCGTCTGTTCATCACGCGCGGCACGGAACACATTGACGGCAAGCGCGCGCTGCCCTGTTCGGAATTGCGGGTAGGGAAAGCGCAGTTGCATCAGCGCCGCATCGCGCGCCTCACGGTGAGTGGTTTCTTGCTGCGCCCATGCCAGAAAGATCTGGCACTGCTGCTGAAAGAATGAAGCCAGTTCTTCCGCGACGTAGGTCTCCTGCTCGATGGTTTCGTCGCCGGTCAGGATATTGAGGTAAACCAGAGCAATCGTCAGGCTCGTAAATTCACGTTCTTTGCACAGCATGCTGCCGTACATTTTGGCCTGCGCCCAATGCACGGCCCGCTGATTCGCGGGCAAATGGCTCAGGCCGGCGCGATGCGTTTTGATTTCTTCCAGCGTCTGCGTATCAGGATTGAAGCCGTCGGCACGGCCATTCAGTGCCAAGACGTCATGTTCACCGGCAAGGCGGATTTCAGTTTCGTAGTTGGCAGGCCGGCGCTGTTTGATCAGTTGATGCCCCGCAATGCCTTCTGCTGCCGTTGGCCCCGGTGTGAACCGACGATCCAGATCCCCGGCTTTGGCAGTAAAGGCCACCAGAGCACCCACGCTGATGCGGTAGCGCTTCATGCGTCGTCCCAGCGGGCATGCATCACCCGGCACGGGATGCCGTGACGGGCGAAGTAGTCCATCCACCGAGCCTGATTGTCTTGCACGCGATCTCCCGGGCCCTTCACTTCAATCAACTCATAGCGCCCTTCAGCCGGCATAAACGCAATCAGATCCGGAAAGCCGGACCGGTTAGCGCGCAGGTCAGACAGCATGCGCAGGAATATCGCGCGAAGATGGGCTCGGGGGATGAGCGCGAGCGCCGCGTCCAGCAAAGATTCGTTCACCCATTCCCAGAACACGAAGTGATTCTGCACGCCATGTTTTTGCCGCCACCGCTCGAGCAGCCACTGCGCATAGTCCGTCGCCTCCAGGCGCTCCAGCGCTGCGTCGATATCGGCTTGGCGCTTGTCG
>JAUXNL010000395.1 GCA_030684415.1 Moraxellaceae bacterium
TGCCCACTCCTGCGTCCGCTTCGATTCACGACGCAGGATGGCCTCGGCAACAGCCGCCACATCCAGCATGTGGGCCAGCAGGCCATGTCCGTCCGGCTCGCCACTTTTTGCCCAGATTGTTCTGGTGGCACGCGAGAGATCAGAAAAGCGCAGCATGTTCTATCCAGAAATCAATTGGGCAAGTCGATTCTCTCCGAACCGCCGCCACATCCAGAGAGTGATAAACAACCGGATGCCATTTCGGCTCACCCGGATAGTTGGGATCAGCCTTGCCCCAATAGTCGAAAATCACTCTGATTTCGTGCTCAGACATATCGAATATTTTTCTTGTTCAGACATTCGATCCCACTTTACCACCCCCACCGGCTCAAAACCTGAGCCTGTGGAGCCAGTCGATCACTAAAAAATGTTGTCCCCTGCCCCATCTTTATCCAGACAACACTTCTTGTATTTCTTGCCGCTGCCGCATGGACAGGGATCGTTGCGACCGATTTTTTGCTCTGCGCGGACATAGGGTTCGGGGAGAAAAGTTTTGTCATAGTCGTAGTTGTAATCTCCATCCCATACGCCCACATCTTTTTTCGCATCTTCTTTCTCCCAGCGTTGCTTGCGCGCCGCGATCTCGCTGGGCAAGTAGAATTTCCACGGGTCGTTGGAGCGCTCCCAGTCGGCTTTATCCTGCATGGCCGCATAAGCCTGCCGGACGTCATCCTGAGTAAAATGCACACCCAAAAATCCTTGTCTTGCCGCCATGTCTTCCAGCAGCGGTCGATGTTGAATGCGCGGAAAGTCCAGCAGAGTGTTGCCGGAACACAGGCGTAAATCCCAGTCTTCTTCCTCGTTGGCGACAATTCCCGCCAGCCATTCCAGCGCACTTTCAAGCGTATCACTTCCCTGACGGCGTGCTGCGGCCACGACTGCTTCTATGGCACACGTCCGGATATACCAATCCACGGCGCGATCCTCGCCTAGCGCGCGCAGTGCCGGCAGCACGCTTTCCGGCTTGTTTTGAAACAATGCGGGCCAGCAACTGGCCAGCCAGTCTTGCAGGTCGTGATCTTCCTCGCGCGACATGCGGCGCATGAATTTCACCAGCAACAGCCCGGCGCTCTCGGTTGGGATCAGGCCGAGTACCATGACGGCGTGCAGTTTCAGCCACCATTCGCCCGCTGGCTCTATCCACCAGTCTCGGCTGTCATCGACCAAGCCGCTCAACTGTTCGACCATCGCGTCGCCACGCCGGGCGCATTCGTCGATTACGTTGCGTGGCACGCGGTCCTCGTTGTCTATCAT
>JAUXNL010000410.1 GCA_030684415.1 Moraxellaceae bacterium
GCTCGGTGGGTAGGAGCGGCTTTATCCGCGAATGAGCTTTGGCTATTCGCGGCTAAAGCCGCTCCTACAGGTGGGGTGCTCCAACAAGGACAGGAGGGGTGCTTTCACAAGGCTGTTCAGGCTTGCTCAGGGCTTGTGCTCCCACGGGCTGTTTTTGCCCGCTGCGGTTGCGGAGCAGTTTCCATCGATGGCGGCTCTGCCAGCAGGGCCGGCAGAAAGCACTCTGCCACCAGCAGGGGCTGGCCGTGGTAGACCAGATGTGAGCGCCGTGCGAACACCGGGCCTTCGGGCTGCTGTAGTCGGGTGATTTCGATGGGCCCGCGCCGTAGCGTCGGGTCGCGGAACAGCAGATGCCCCAGCGAGCGGTTGCCCAAGCGGCGCAGACGGCGTCCGGCACCGGTCAGCGACCCCACGGGCAGCACACTGCGCGCACGCACCCATGGTTCACCACGGCCGAGCAGCTCCACCTCGCGGATCAGCGCGTAACGGCCCGGATGCAGGCCCAGCCGCCGTACCTCCTCTGGCGCCGGGCGCCCCCAGTACTGCGCCAGCACCCGCACCCGGAAATCCCCTTGGGCAATGCCGATCAGGCGAGTCGTCAGCGAGCCCGTCTCCAACAGCCAGCTTGCCGTTGCCGCAGGCGCCCGCAAACGCCAGTGCTGCGCGGGCGAAAACCAGTGGTGGGGCGGATTCCAGACAGGCATGAGAGAGGCGGTCTCAGCGGAGAGTGGCGCGAGAATGCCGCCTGCCGGCAGGGCTGGCAAGACACTGGCCCGGCGGAGGCTGGAAAATTGTCCGACAGGATGGCAGACTTCGCGACCGTGTCAGCGGGCAGTGTCATTGCCTCTCCGCTGGTTCCTGCGTAGCCTTGCGGCCTTTCCGCCATCGCCAGACAATTTTTGAGGTCAACATGAAGAAGTGGCAGTGCACCGTATGCGGTTTCATCTACGACGAAGCAATCGGTATGCCCTGGGATGGTGTCCCGGCCGGCACCAAATGGGATGACGTGCCCGCCGACTGGGTTTGCCCGGACTGTGGCGTGGGCAAAGAGGACTTCGAGATGATCGAGGTCTGAGGCCTGATGGCCTGGTTGTGATTGCGTTCTCGTGAGGCCTGCATCAGCAGGCCTCTTGCTGTCTGCCCTGCTCCGGAGTTTTCCATGAAGCCCATCGTCATCATCGGCACCGGTCTTGCCGGTTACACCCTCGCCAAAGAATTCCGCAAGCTCGACGCCGAGCGCCCGCTGGTGCTGCTCACCTGCGACGACGGCCGTAATTACTCCAAGCCGATGCTCTCCACCGGTTATGCCAAGGGCAAGGATGCAGACGGGCTTGCCATGGGCAGCGTGGAGCAGATGCGCGAGCAGGTCAAAGCCGACATCCGCACCGGCGTTCGCGTCAATGCCATCGACCGCACGGCAAAAACACTGATGCTCGATGGCGACACACTCGAATACGGTGAGCTGGTGCTGGCACTCGGTGCGGATGTATTCCGCCCTGATCTGGGTGGCGATGGGGTGGCCCGTGTGCTGTCGGTGAATGATCTGGACGATTACGCAAAATTCCGCGCCGCCGCTATGGGTAAGAAAAAAATCATCATCATTGGTGGCGGCCTGATTGGCTGCGAATTTGCCAATGACCTTTCGACGGGCGGCTATCAGGTTGATGTGGTGGAGCCAGTGGGCCGTGTATTGCCTTCACTGCTGCCGGAGCGTGCATCCGAAGCGGTAGCCAATGGCTTGTCCGCGCTCGGTGTGACGTTCCATTTCGGTCACAGCGTGAAAGGCGTTTGGGAAAAAGGTGATGGTGTCGAGGTTGAGCTCAGCAATGGTGAGCGCATTGCCGGTGATCTCGTGCTCTCGGCTATTGGTTTGCGTCCACGCACTTCCTTGGCGGCAGATGCCGGACTTGAAGTGGGCCGCGGTATCAAGGTGAACCGCTTTCTCACCACGTCGGATGCGAACGTTCACGCATTGGGCGATTGCGCCGAAGTAGATGGCAAGGTGCTGCTGTATGTACTGCCGCTGATGGCTGCCGCACGGGCACTGGCCAAAACGCTTGCCGGCGATGCCACCGCCGTGCAGTACCCGGCCATGCCGGTGCAGATCAAGACACCCGCCTGTCCTGTTGTGGTGTCGCCGGTGGCGCCTGGCACACCCGGTGCCTGGGAAGTGGAGGCTGAAGGTAACGATGTGAAAGCCTTGTTCCGTTCTCCTGCGGGCGAATTGCTCGGCTTTGCCCTGACCGGCGCGCCCGCCGGCAGCGGCGCCGTGAAAATGGAGCTGACCAAACAGCTTCCGCCGATTCTGGGTTGATCGCGTGCGGCACGATTGCCGCGCCAGCGAATCGGCTATCTTGCGTTTCCGCCGCCTCGCGCCCGTCAAGGGCGCTTCCTCGGGGCGGCAACGCGGGCGCCGTTGTCGTGACGCACCGGCACGGTGTGCACAAAAAAGCCAATAATGTTTCACCTGCTCAGTAGCGCCGCTGCTCCAGCCTCGCCTGCCTTATCAAGCGCCGGCGTGGCTGGCCGATAAGCTGCCGGACAGGTTTTAGCCATGCATTTCATTCGATTTCTGGCGAGAACATTCTGGCGGCAGGTTATGCCGTCGGGTCGGGCTTGCTTTGGCAGGCCATTCTTGTCGGACAAAATCCTTGCCAGCTTCAGTCGCAATCCGCTACAACAAGCTCTCGCCCGGCATCTAGTGCTGGGTGCGCGCAGCGACAAACAAAGCGACAGACAAGAAACGGCGACTGACAAGAATAAAGAGGCAGGCTCATGAAGCTGAAAATGGTTCTGTGGTATCTGGCGCGGCGCATGGAGCTTCTCGCGCGGACTCATCCCGAGTTCATTGCACGGTTACACGGACGAGATTTCACCATCCAGTTTTCCTCTGACGATGGCACACATCGGTACTTCCGCATTCACCACAATCGAGTGCTGTCGCGCAACATGGCGCATTCTTCGCCCAGTCTGACCCTTCATTTTGCCAGCGACGATAAAGGCTTCGCGATTCTCACGGCGCCCGGCAAAAATGCCTTCATGGAAGCGGTGCAGGCCGGTGATGTGAAAGTGACGGGCGATTTCACGCTACTCATGTGGTTCATGGGCGTGTCACGTTATTTGCGTCCTGCGCGTCCGCGCAAGCCAGTGGCGCGCCAGGCGGCCGCCTGAGTCGACTGTCATCTCTGAAAGAAACGGCGAGCTTTGCTCGCCGTTTCTTTTTGTAGAGAGGCCGCCTGCCATTCTTGAAAATGTGCGGGTGCCGGATTCGATGCGGCGCTGTACCGTAAAAGCAAAGGGCGGCGTCAACAAGATCGGCTTCGGGTTGTTCAGAGACGCCCTGACGCGCGGAGTGGCGCTACGCACTCACACACGTGCGTAATGCTCGCGGCCGGCCACCCAGCGCTCAAGCAGGGCTTGTGCATCGGCAGGCCGCTCAGCCAGCAACTTGCGTGCGGCATCTTGTACAGCGGGCAGCAAGGGGGCATCACGTAAAAGATCGGCAAGCCGAAAGGCCATCTCCCCGGTTTGTCGAGTGCCCAGCACTTCGCCAGGGCCACGTAGCTCCAGATCTTTTTCTGCAATACGAAAGCCGTCGGTGGTTTCGCGCATGATCGACAGCCGCTCGCGGCCGAGCTGCCCTAGCGGTGCTTGATACAGCAGCACGCAAAAACTTTGTTCGGCACCGCGCCCCACTCGGCCACGTAACTGATGCAGTTGCGCAAGGCCAAGCCGCTCCGGATTTTCAATCACCATGAGCGTGGCGCGCGGGACGTCCACGCCGACTTCGATGACGGTGGTGGCGACCAACAGTTGCAACTCACCATTCTTGAATGCCTGCATCACCGCGATTTTCTCAGCCGATTTGAGCCGCCCGTGCACAAGCCCGATGCGCAACTCCGGCAAAGCTACTTGCAGTTCGGCGAACGTGGCTTCGGCCGCTTGTGCCTGCAACTGGTCCGACTCTTCAATCAGTGTGCACACCCAGTATGCCTGTTTGCCGGCCAGGCATTGCGCGCGGATACGCTCGACAATGTCGGCGCGGCGCTCACCCGGCAGCACCAAGGTCTGGATGGGCGTGCGGCCGGGTGGCAGTTCGTCGATCACGGAGGTGTCGAGATCGCCATAGGCGCTCATGGCCAGCGTGCGCGGAATCGGTGTCGCCGTCATGATGAGCTGGTGTGGCGCAATATCGCCATGCTCGCCTTTTTGTTTCAGCGCCAGACGCTGGTGCACGCCGAAGCGATGCTGTTCATCAATGATGACCAGCGCCAAGTGCTTGAACTGAACGTCATCCTGAAAAAGGGCATGAGTACCGATTAAAATTCCGGCGCTGCCATCCGCCATGGCGGTATTGATTTCCCGCCGTGCCTTGACGCCAAGCCGACCCAAGAGCAGCGCCACGCGAATGCCCATCGGCTCGAACCAGCGCGTGAAATTGAGCGCATGCTGCTCCGCCAGTATTTCGGTGGGCGCCATCAGCGCTACTTGGCTGCCAGCCTCGAGCGCATGACAGGCTGCCAGTGCCGCGACAATCGTCTTGCCGGCACCAACGTCGCCTTGTACCAGCCGCAGCATCGGTTGTGGCGAGCGCAAGTCCGTGGCGATTTCAGCCAGCACTCGCGTTTGCGCGCCCGTGAGCGGAAAAGGCAGTGCTTGTAAAAAGCGCTGATGCAGTGCGCCTGCAGGAGGCAGCGCGACGGCTTGCTGTGCACGGATTTCGGCGCGACGCTTCAGCAGGCTGAGTTGATGCGCCACCAGCTCCTCGAAGGCCAGTCGCTGTTGTGCGGGATGGCGTCCGGCGACCAGGGCCACGCGATCGGCATCGCGCGGAGGCGCATGGACATAGCGCAGCGCATCGGCCAGTGACCAGCCACGTGCTTCGCCTGCGGGTAACCAGTCAGGCAAGTTATGCGCCGTGATGCGGGTCAGTGCCTGTGCCACCAAGGGCCGCAGACGCAACTGCGTCAGACCTTCAGTGACAGGATAAATAGGGGTCAGCGTGTCGGATGGCGGAGGCATGTCGGCGCTCACCGCCTGATATTCCGGGTGATACATCTCGATGCCAGCAGCACCGATACGCGCTTCGCCAAAAATGCGCAGGCGCGCACCGCGCACGAACTTTTCTTTCTGCGCCATGTTGAAGTGATAAAAGCGCAGCGTGAGCTGGCCGCTACCATCCTGCACTCGCACGACGAGCGAACGGCGACGGCCCATGACAATATCCGCGAGCTGTACTTCGGCCTCCACTTGCGCACTGAGCCCGGTGCGCAGTGCGCCAATCGGTGTGATGCGACTGCGGTCTTCGTACTGGCGCGGCAAATGGAAAACGAGATCCTGCACGCTACGGATGTCGAGGCGCAGCAAGGTGCTCGCCAACGCGGCGCCCACGCCTTTCAGCGACGTTACCGGTTGTCTTGCCAGCAGATCGCCGCTCACCTTGCTTGCGTGCCCGGCAAGTGCAAGCCGCGCAAGGCAGCGAAAAGGGCCGCAATTGCTTGGGGGCGCGGAAAGCGCCGGCGCCAGGCGAGCACGATGGTGCGTTCGGGCGCGGGTGACAGCGGTCGGGTGATGACATCGCCGCCCTCGGTCAGCGTGGCCGACGCGCTGGCGGGCACCAGTGTCAGGCCAAGGCCGGACGACACCATGTGGCGCAATGTCGACAATGAGCTCGCGGCGCCCAGCATGTTGTGTTGTCCGCCATGATGCCCGCCCGCCAGATGCGGGCAGGCCTCGAGTACCTGGTCACGAAAGCAGTGGCCCTCTCCCAGCAGCATCAGCTCGCCGGCTTGCAACGTGGCGCCGTCCACGGATTTCTTTTTCGCCCAAGCATGGTCACTGGGCATGAGCAGTTCGAAGGATTCGTGGTAGAGCGGCTCGACATGCGTTTCTGGCGGCTCGAAGGGCTCGGCCACAATGATGGCATCGAGAAGCCCGCTCGCGAGTTTTTCGGCCAGCACATGCGTGTAGTTTTCTTCCAGATACAGCATGAGGCCACTGCCACCGGTTTTGAGCGCGCGCACCAGTGGTGGAAACAGATCGGGCGCTACTGTGAAAATGGCGCCAAGCTTCAAGGGCTCGGCAAATTCGTTGCGTGCTGCTCGTGCCGCGATATTGAGCACGTCCATTTCATCGAGCACACGCTGTGCCTGCGTGATGATGGTTTCGCCGCCCGGCGTCACCAGTACCTCATGACGGTGACGCTCGAAGAGCGCAATCCCGAGTTCGTCTTCCACTTTCTTGATGGCAATGCTGAGCGTGGGTTGCGAGACATGGCAGGTGTCGGCCGCCCGCCCGAAATGGCGCTCGCGGGCGAGGGCGATGAGATAACGCAAGTCGGTGAGGGTCATGCTGGTCTCGGCGTTTGTCCGCTGGCATGGCGCAAGTGGGCGCGTATGATTGTGGCACGCTATCGGAATTCCGGAATCATGGCAAAAGTACTCATCGTGGGATGTGGAGATGTGGGTGGCCGTCTTGCGACGCTGCTGGCAGGAGCGGGGCATGAGGTAATCGGCCTGCGCCGTTCGCCTTTTGTGTTGACGGGCGTCACGGCACTTGTCGGTGATGTACGTGATCCTGCGAGCCTGGATTTTCCGCCCGGGCTCGATGCCGTATTCATCGTGCTGGCGCCCGGTGAAAGTGGCGAAGCGGCGTACCGCGCTACCTATCTTGAGGGCACACGACATGTGCTGGCGGCACTGGCAGGCCAGCGGCCACGCCAACTGTTCTGGGTGTCCTCCACAGGCGTTTACGGGCAAGAGGATGGCCGCTGGGTAAATGAAGACACCCCGCCTGAGCCCGTTACGGCCACAGGCCGAATCTTGCTCGAGAGCGAGGCGCTGGCACGTACCGCGCCCAGTCCGGTGACGGTGGTGCGCTTGTCCGGACTTTACGGCCCGGGCCGATTGCGCCTGGTGCGTTGGGTAGAAGCCGGTCGACCGGTACAGGCGGATCCCCCGTCCTGGAGCAACCGGCTGCATGTCGAGGATGCGGCGGCACTGCTGGCCTTTCTGCTGGAGAAGAGACTCAGCGGCATGGAACTTGCCCCCGTTTATATCGGCACAGACAGTACGCCTGCGCCTCAGCACGAGGTACTGGACTGGCTGGCAGACGGGCTTTCCCTGCCGCATGTCGCGCATGAAAACCGTCCGGGCGGTGCGCAGAACAAGCGACTTTCCAATCAGCGAGTATCGGCGCTGGGTTTTTGTTGCCGCTATCACAGTTATCGCGAAGGCTACGCCGCCGTCATGGGATGGTCGGACGATATCCGTTAGACTTTCGGGCCCGGCCCGGAGATGGTCTGTCTGACGTGCTTTCGGCTGCGGAAGGGTGATGTACCGCAGGGGACCTGCGGGTGGCTTTATACAGGGGCATCAACGTGCAAATGCGTGGACTACTGACAGTGTTGCTGGCGCTGTCGCTGGCGACAGGCTTCGGCAGTGTGACCGCCGAGGCCAAGAGCATCTTCGAAAAAACCATGGAAGACCAAGGCATTTCAGCCTGGAAAAAAGGCGACTTCAAGCGTGCCCGGCGTTGGCTGAGCACGGACGAGACCGCCGAGAAGCCGCTTTCCTGGTATTACCTCGGTCTGATGTATGAGAACGGCCAGGGCGGTTTCGACATCGACATCCGTCGCGCTGAAAAGCTGTATCACCGTGCGGCCGAGAAGGGCATACCCGAGGCCATGCTGGCCATTGCCGACATTCATGCGCGTGGCGGTGCGGGCGTGCGTCCCAATTCTTCGGTGGCACGTGCCTGGCATGAGCGCGCTGCTGACGCCGGCAGCCTGAAAGGCATGATGTTGCTGGCCTACGACTATGCGGGGGCACACGGATTACCCCCGGACTATCAGCGTGCCCGTATCTGGTTCGAGCAGGTGGCGGCGACAGGCAATGGCGAGGCCATGAACGGAATCGCCAATCTGTATCGCAATGGCCATGGCGTGGATGTGAACATGGTCGAGGCCCTCAAGTGGTACCGGCTGGCGGTCAAGTACGGTTATGCCGATGCCGCCGGCAGTGAAGCGCTGTTGTCGCGCATTCTCGATCCAGCGCAGCAGGCCGATGCCAGCAATCGCATGCTGGAGTGGGAAATCCTCACCGGCCGCGCTCCGGACCCGAATGCCGTGCCGGCGGCGGCCCCCAAAGCAAAGCCCTGAGCTTCGCGCACTAAAAAGCCCGCAATCAATGCGGGCTTTTTAGTGCGCGAAATACGGGCATCAGTCCAGCAGTTCCATGATGCCGTCCATTTCCACTTGCGCGCCACGCGGCAGGGCGGCTACGCCCACTGCCGCACGGGCTGGATACGGCTCACGGAAATACTTGGCCATGGTTTCATTCACCAGCGCGAAATGGGAAAGGTCGGTCAGGAAAATATTGAGCTTGGCAATGTCTTGCAGGCTGCCACCAGCGGCCACGCAGACGGCTTGCAGATTTTCAAAAACCTGCGTGATTTGTTCGCCGATAGTTTCTTTCAGCACCATGGTTGCAGGGTCGAGTGCAATCTGGCCGGAAAGATAAACGGTGCTGCCGACTTTGACGGCCTGTGAATAGGTGCCGATGGCGGCCGGGGCTTTGTCGGTCTTGATGATGGCGCGGTTCATGCGGGTCTCCGTAAGCAACGTTCGGTCAGGTAGCAGCAAGGGGCGTGAGCATAGCGGCTGCCGGCACAGGAATCACGCACGCTCACCATGCTGCATTCGTATGGCGGTACTTCTGCGCTCGCTTGCCGCTGAAAGCCAGCCAGCATTGATCGGTCAGGTCAGGCGCATGGCTGATGGGCAAGGAGTCACAGCCAAGGGTCTGCCTTGCTTTCCTTTTTGACCCACTCCTGATCGCTCTTGATGCGTTCTTCGGTTTGGTTGGCCAGCTTGATGGCGAGGCCAACCGCGCGTGCCACCATGTCGTCTTCATTATCGGCGGTCAGTTCACCGGCCTGAATGAACGCAGACAGGATGTCGGCTGACATCTTGGCCACAATCGACTCGCTGTACTGCAAATGCATGAAGTGTTCTTTTTTATCCATTTTCATGGCTCCAGAGGCGAGGAGGGAAAATCAATCGTGTCGAATCCACTGGCAGCTAAATTGCGTCGGCACAATTTAGTCGCTTACTGAAAAAGCCCGGGATGGGTGTTTTTCAGCAAGTTCATCAGGGGATGACGCCACACGCCATGCGTGCGCCGCCACCACCAAGTGGTGCCGGATGATCGGCATGGTTGTCTCCGCCGGCATGCACCATCAGTGCGCGACCCACAATATCGGACGCGGCGAGTCGTGGCGCGAGCACAGGCTGTGTGGCCGCACCACTGGCATCAGTATACAGCAGAGGCAAATCGCCTAGATGGCCATCGCCCCAAGGCGTGCCGTGACGGTTGCTGCCTGCAGGATCGTAGTGACCACCGGCCGCCAGAGCGGCGACAGGCTTTCCGTCTTTTTCCTTTGGCGCACAGCTTGGGTTCTGGTGCAGGTGGAAGCCATGCTAACCAAGCGGCAATCCTTTTAGGGCAGGCGTGAAAACCAGTCCATAAGGAGATGTGGAAATCATCACGACGCCAGCGGCGCCCGCATTTCCATTTTCATCGACAAATTGCATCGTGACAGTGGTGTCGGCCATTGCTGATGTCGAGAGCAGTCCGATCAGGCAAAGACGGGTCAGAAAAGTTCCGGTAGAAGAACGACCCGTAACAGAAAGTCGGGGAAGCGCTCGTGCAGAGTTTTTCATGAGCTGTCCGTTTGCACCTGTGAGTCAGTCATTGAGCATGGCGCGGGTGAGGGCTTCCGCTACTTTTATACCATCCACCGCCGCCGACAAAATACCACCGGCATAACCGGCGCCTTCTCCCGCCGGGTACAGCCCCTGCGTGTTCAAGCTTTGCAGGCTGTGGTCGTTACGCTTGATGCGGATGGGCGAAGAAGTGCGTGTTTCCACGCCGGTCAGCACAGCATCTGGCAATGAAAAACCACGAATCTGCTTGTTGAAGGCGGGCAGCGCTTCGCGAATTGCCGTGATGGCATAGTCCGGCAGTGCCGTGGCAAGGTCGGTCAGCTTTACACCGGGCTTGTAAGAGGGTTCTACGCTGCCGAGTGCCGTTGATGCGCGGCCAGCGATAAAGTCGCCTACGAGTTGCGCTGGTGCATTGTAATTGCTGCCGCCCAACACAAACGCACGTGACTCCAGCTCGCGCTGGAAGGCGATGCCGGCCAGGGGGCCACCCGGGAAGTCCTCAGGCGTAATGCCCACCACAATTGCGGCATTTGCGTTGCGCTCATTCCGGGAATACTGACTCATGCCATTGGTGACGACACGTTCCGGCTCTGATGCCGCCGCAACAACAGTGCCGCCCGGGCACATACAGAAACTGTAAACTGAGCGGCCATTGCGAGCGTGATGCACGAGTTTGTAATCGGCTGCGCCGAGTATCGGATGGCCGGCCTGCGGGCCGAAGCGGCAGGTGTCGATCATGGATTGCGGATGCTCCGCGCGAAAGCCGATTGAAAAGGGCTTGGCTTCCACATAAACGCCGCGCCGATGCAGCATTTCGAACGTGTCGCGTGCGCTATGGCCTACCGCCAGCACCACATGCCGGGCCGGCAATATTTCGCCACTTGCCAGATGCAGCGCACGAATTTCACCATTAACGATGTCGATGTCATCGACGCGCTGCTCGAAACGGATCTCGCCACCCAGAGATTCGATGGTGGCGCGCATGTTCTCGATCATGGTCACCAGTTTGAAGGTGCCGATATGTGGTTTGCTCACATACAGGATTTCTTCTGGCGCACCCGCCTTCACGAATTCGGTGAGCACTTTGCGGCCATGGTGCTGCGGGTCTTTGATCTGGCTGTAAAGTTTTCCGTCCGAGAATGTGCCGGCTCCGCCTTCGCCGAACTGCACATTCGATTCCGGATTCAGCACCTGTTTGCGCCACAGACCCCAAGTGTCTTTGGTGCGCTCGCGTACGGCTTTGCCACGCTCCAGCACAATCGGCCGAAAGCCGGCTTGCGCCAGAATCAGCGCGGCAAAAAGGCCACAAGGCCCAAAGCCGATAATCACCGGGCGCTCCTGCAGTGAAGCCGGCGCCTGGCCTGCAAATTTGTAGGAAGTGTCCGGGCTCGGACCGACATGCGGGTCATGCGTGAATTTCTGCAGCAGCGCAGGCTCGTTCGTTGTGGCCACGTCCAACGCGTAAATCAGCAGGATGGCGCCACGCTTGCGGGCGTCGTAGCTGCGCTTGAAAACGGTGACATTCAGCAGCTCGCTGACGCTGATGCCAAGGCGCAAAAGAAGGGCGGAAGTGAGAGCGTCAGGCGTGTGGTCGAGCGGCAATTTGAGATCAGTGATGCGGAGCATGGCGGTATTCCCTGTGGACAGGGATTGCCCTGTCAGTCTGATGCCGAATCGTAAAGCATTTTCGGGTCCCATGCCTGCTCGCAGATCGGGTCATGCGAGCTGTGGCACGGATGAGCATCATGCATGTGCCACCGTGGTCGAAGGCCTTTGGGGTCAGACAAATTGTCCGGCGGCATGACCCGAAGACCATGCCCATTGGAAGTTGAAACCGCCGAGATGGCCGGTGACATCCACGACCTCGCCTACAAAATACAGCCCGGGTTGTATGTTGCTTTCCATGGTTTTTGACGACAGCTCATCGGTGTTCACGCCGCCCAGTGTGACTTCCGCCGTGCGATAACCTTCAGTGCTCGATGGGCGCAACGTCCAGCCGGCAAGGTTTTGGGCGATGCTCTCCAGCACCGCATCCGGAATTTCTGCCAATGCCGTTTCTGCATG
>JAUXNL010000411.1 GCA_030684415.1 Moraxellaceae bacterium
GACGCGCGGAGGGCTAATTGGCCCAGTCAAAGTCGCCTCCATCCTATGGAATTACTAAACCGGTGACAGCATCGATCCTCTGCGGCAATTTGTATCTGAAGATTTGGGGTGACTTTTACAATGCCGACTGCCGCCTGAATATCACGTCACGCCGCTTGGGTATCAGTGGATCGATCAACGAAACCGCGAGGCGTCCAAGTACGCGCGCATCAGCTGGAGCCCCGCCGTCTCGATCGTTTCGGGGCGCCGGAGTCGTCCGCCAACTCCGACATCTGAGCCGCCCCTTTTTTGACCTTCTTCGATCTTCTCAGACGCGAACCGCGCGCCCTCGGGTTTGGGCTGGCGCATACGTTTGCATCGGGGCCGGGGCAGACGTTCTTGATCTCGCTGTTTGTGCCCTCGCTGGTGGCGGCGCTACCGATCAGCCATGCAGGGTTCGCCAGTCTCTATACTGCAGCGACCCTGTTGAGTGCGGCCTGCCTGCCCCTGCTGGGGCGCTGGATCGACCGGCTGGATCTGGCCACCTATTCCATCGCCGCCGGGGTCATGCTGGCGAGCGCTTCGCTGATCATGGCCACGGCCAGCACCTGGCCGGCCCTGTTCCTGGCGGTGTTCGCCCTACGGCTGTCGGGCCAGGGGCTGATGAGCCACATCGCCATGACGGCGACCGCGCGATACTTCGACGCTACCCGAGGGCGGGCCCTGGCCCTGGTGTCGCTCGGCTTTCCCCTGAGCGAGGCGATCCTGCCGCTGGCGACCGTCAGCCTGATCGCCAGCCTCGGCTGGCGGCCGGCCTATGGGTTGATCGGCGTGACCATGGGGCTGGTGGTCGTGCCGCTGGCGACCCTGGCGATCCTGCGCCTCAAGAGCTTTCGCCGGGTCGAGGCGCCGACGCACGGACGCAGCCACGGGGTTGCGGTTTCAGCCCTTATGCGCTCGCCCTATGTCTGGACCATCCTGCCCCTGCTGGCGACCGCGCCGCTGCTGGTCACCGCGCTCATCTTCCACCAGGGCTACATCGCCGCCGAACGGGGCCTGAGCCTTGGCCTGTTCGCCGCCGCCTTCGTGGCCTTCGCCGCGGTCCAGGCGCCGTCGGGCCTGGCCTCAGGGCCGATCATCGACCGGTTTGGCGCCGGCTGGCTGCTGGCCCTACATGGGCTTCCAGCCGCCCTTGGCGTGGCGATCTTCGCGCTCTTCCCGCAGCCCTGGTCCGTGCCGGTCTATCTGGCGCTGCTCGGCGTCACCAGCGCCTC
>JAUXNL010000414.1 GCA_030684415.1 Moraxellaceae bacterium
AGACGGCTATCTTCTGGCAGTTCATCCGGTGCATCGCGCAGTCGCAGCGCGGTATTCACCAGCTCGCGCAAACGCGGCAATTCCACTGGCTTGGAGACAAAATCGAAGGCGCCCGCTTTCAGTGAGGCGACGGCCGCTTCCATGCTGCCATACGCAGTAATGACGGCAACGGGCAAATACGGATGATCGCGCTGGATGGCCTGTACCAGGCTGATGCCACTGCCATCGGGCAAATGCATGTCGGTCAGGCACAGCTGGAATTTTTCCTTTTGCAGCCAGGCCATCGCGCTTTCCAGCGAGTCGGCGCTGCGGGCATCAATGTCCATTCGCGCCAGCGTGATTTCCAGCAGTTCGCGAATATCCGGTTCATCATCGACAATCAG
Organism: Moraxellaceae bacterium; assembly: GCA_030684415.1. Classification (GTDB taxonomy): domain Bacteria; phylum Pseudomonadota; class Gammaproteobacteria; order Pseudomonadales; family Moraxellaceae; genus UBA2031. The sequence continues at coordinate 384 of JAUXNL010000414.1, forward strand.
GGCGAGAGGTTTGCTCATGGCATTTCTTCTTCTTAGTGCAGTCGTTCGGGATGCGCGAAAGTGATGCGGAAGCAGGCGCCCGGGTGACGGGGAATGTAATCCAGTCGGGCCTGGTTGGCTTCACAGATTTCACGCGAAAGATAAAGGCCAAGGCCGGTGCCGGTGGCTTCGGTGGTGTAGAAGGGCTCGAACAGGTGCGCCAGTTGTTGCGGCGGGATGCCCGGGCCTTCGTCAATCACGTCAACATAGGGCTGCTGGCCAACGTCGAGCAGGCCGGCTTCTATCCGCACACGCGCTTCGCCCGTGGTTTTGCGGTTGTAGCGTAGCCCGTTGACCACCAGATTGGTCAGCACCTGATAGAGCTGCTGTGGATCGAAGCGCGCCGGCATCATCTGGCGGCTGATCACCAGCACGATATCCACCGGTTCGGCACCGGGCAGGGCGAGATATTCTTCACGGAAACGGTTCAGCCATTCGGCCAGTTCCAGCACCTCCGGGTAGGAGGGCTGACGGCGCGACACGCTCAAGACATTTTCGACAATCGAATTCATGCGCCGACAATGCTGGTCAATGATTTCCAGCAGGCGCCGATCCGGCCCCATGAACGCATCAGACTCGGCCAGCAATTGCGTAGCGTGGCTGATGGCGCCGAGCGGGTTGCGGATTTCATGGGCGATACTCGCCGTCAACCGGCCCAGTGAGGCGAGCTTCAGGTGCTGGGCTTGCTGGATGAACTGAGCCGTATCTTCCAGAAAAATCAGCATGATGTGGCTGTTCGGATTTTGCGGGTTGAGGCGGGCAAACTTGGCGCTGATTTCGGCGCTTTCTTCGGTGTTGCGAAACGGAATCGGGCGCAACACCGGATTCTGCTGCCAGGCATAAAGATTGGCTTGCAGCGTCAAGGAGACTTCGTTGAGCGGTGTGCCGCGCGGGATGGAGTCGGCCAGCCCCAGCAACTGCCGCGTGGCGTCGTTACTGAGCAGCACATGACGCTCGCTGTCGACAACAATGATGCCCGTGCGCATACGGCGGATGATTTGTTCGTTCAGACGTTGCAAGGACTGCACATCGGCGGCGCGTTTGGCTGCCAGAGCCTCACCCCGGCGTGTGCGGTTGGCAATCATCTGGCTGAACAGGGCTACGGCAAAAAAACTGATGCCAAGAATGCCGACGTCGGCCAAGGCGTCGAGCATGTAGGCGCTGCTGTAGCTGAGCGTGAAATAGAATTGCTCGTAGAGAATGGCAATGGCAGCCACGGCGGCTACCAGTGTGCCGAGACGGCCGCTGAGCAGGATGTTGCCGGCGGCCACGGTCACCAGAAAGAGCATGGCCAATTGTGTGCTGGCACTGAGACCGCCACTGGCATGTACCAGCAGGGTCAGTACCAGAATGTCGAGCAGTAGCAACAGCAACGACTGCATCGGGATTTGCTTGCGCTGCCAGCGCAGGAAAACCAGTGTAGATACCGCCGTTGCAAAGTAGCCAACACCGGTGACCAGGAATAGCTCCCGGTCATGGGCGCCAATGACCGGGCTGTCGAGCTTCAATGCAAAAATGCCCAGCAGTGCAGACGCCAGCAGCAAGCGGTACCAAGCATAGACACGCAGCAGTTGCCAGTCGGCCGTGGCTTCCACGAGTGCCGGGGAGGATGCACTCATGGTGTCAGGGATGCTCTCGCAGGTAAGCGTCGCGATGGGCTTCGCTACAGAAAAAGTGCCCGCGTGACTGGGTGCTTTCCCCTTCGGGCACATGCACGCCACATTGTGCGCAGCGGCGCATGGCTTGCTGGCCGGGTGGCGGCGCTGCTGGCGTGTCGTCGTCTGGGCGTGGAGCGCCCCGAAAGCCTTTCACAAAGCGGTAGACAACCCAGGCAAGGGCGCCCAGCAACAGCAGTCTCAATATCAGGCCCATGCCCGGTTCCTTCTGGTTGGTCGCGGGCTAGTCTATCCTATGCGCCCGCTCGTATCGCAAGCCGGAGTTTCCTTTTCATGACCACTGCTGCCCTGCGCATTGCCCTGGCCCAGGCCGATTTTCTGGTGGGTGACATTCCCGGCAATCTGGCGAAAGTGAAAGCCTTGGCCGCCGAGGCGCGTGATCGTCTGGCGGCGGACCTCATCGTCTTTCCCGAACTCTGCCTGATCGGCTATCCCCCTGAAGACCTCCTGCTGCGGCCCAGTGTGGAGCAGCGCATCGAGCAGGCGCTCAACGAGCTGGCAGAGGTGACGGGTATTCATGTGCTGGTGGGCTATCCGCGGTTGTGCGCGGGCCGCCTTTACAACATGGCCGGTGTCTTCCGTGATGGCGTGTTGCTGGCGGAGTACGCCAAGCAAGAGTTGCCGAACTATCAGGTTTTTGATGAAAAGCGCTATTTCACGCCAGGCCGTGAAGCGGCCGTGTTTGCGCTCAAGGGGCATCGGCTTGGCTTGACCCTCTGCGAAGACATCTGGCATAGCGGACCGGCGGCCGCCGCGAAAGCGGCCGGAGCCGAGCTGTTGCTCAATCTGAATGCGTCGCCGTTTCATCGTGGCAAGCAGGTAGAGCGTGAGGCGGTGGTGCGCGCCCGCGTCAAAGAATGCGGCTTGCCGGTGGTGTATGTGAATCTGGTGGGCGGGCAGGACGAGCTGGTGTTTGACGGCGGCTCTTTCGTGATGGCTGCCGATGGCCGTCTTGTCACCGCGTTGCCTCGCTTTGAAGAACAACTCTCGGTGGTCGAATGGAACGGCAGTGCCTTTATAGCCGCCCCCTCTTCACAAGACGTGCTGACAGACGATGCCGAGGTGTACCAGGCGCTGGTGCTGGGTGTGCGCGACTATGTCGAAAAAAGCGGTTTTCGCGGCGTGGTGCTGGGGCTTTCTGGTGGTATTGATTCGGCCCTGACATTGGCGATTGCCGTGGATGCCATCGGCCCCGCCCGCGTGCAGGCGATCATGATGCCCTATCTCTACACCGCCACCATGAGCCTGGAAGATGCCGAGGCTGAGGCCCACAGGCTGGGTGTGCAGTATTCCGTGCTGCCCATCGAGCCGATGGTGACGGCGTTTGCGGCGGCTTTGGCGCCGGAGTTTGCCGGCCTTGGCCGTGACAAGACGGAAGAGAACCTGCAAGCGCGTGCGCGCGGTGTGTTGCTGATGGCCATTTCCAACAAGAAAGGTCTGCTGGTGCTCACCACCGGCAACAAATCGGAAATGGCTGTCGGCTACTGCACGCTTTATGGCGACATGGCCGGCGGCTTTGATGTGCTCAAGGATGTGCCCAAAACGCTGGTATTCCGTCTGTGCGAATACCGCAACCGCCTGACGCCCGACAATCCGCCGATTCCACAGCGCGTTATCGACCGGCCGCCCTCGGCCGAGCTGGCGCCTGACCAGAAAGATGAAGACTCGCTGCCACCCTATCCGGTGCTGGACGAAATCCTGCGTCGGTATGTGGAAGAAGACGAAAGTGCCGAGGCCATCGTGGCCGCCGGCTTTGATCGTGAGACGGTGCTGCGGGTGATCCGCATGGTCGACTTCAACGAGTACAAGCGCCGTCAGGCGGCTATCGGCCCGCGTATTACGGCCCGTGGATTCGGCAAGGATCGGCGTTATCCCGTGGTCAACGGTTGGAAAGCCGGCGACTGACGAGTTTCTGGCACCTGCGTGCCAACAATCAGATGAGCGGCTGACTCATCAGTTGTCAGACAAAACCCCTGCTGCCGGTTTCCGGCGCAGGGGTTTTTGCCTTGTGTTGTCCGACAAATGTCGTCAATTCCAGAGCAAATACTCTAACAATTTGATTTATAAGGATTTTCGTGACCGGCTGGGCGGTCGGGCGCATGGCTGTCAGCCGTCTATGCTGTCTAGACTTGTGCGGTCTGCGGATGGTCGGTGATGCCGGTCAGGGAGTGATGCAGACGCTCGTCTTCTGTCATCCGATCCATCAAGGGAGTTGAACCCATGAATTATTTTCTGACCGGCGCCACCGGTTTTATCGGCAAGTTTCTGACCCAGCGCCTGCTGGACCGTGGCGGGGATGTGCATGTGCTGGTGCGCCCGGGCAGTGAGCACAAGTTTGCGGCGCTACAGGCCCGGTTTCCTTTCCAGGCCGATCGGCTGCATGCCGTCAGTGGCGATCTGGGTCAGCCGGGACTGGGGTTGGCGCCGGCCTTTGTCCTGCAGATGGCAGGCAAGATTGATCACTTTTTTCATCTCGCGGCCATTTACGATATCGAGGCGCCGGAAGCCGAGCAGGTAAACGCGAATGTCGATGGCTCGCGCCATGCGCTGGCCGCCGCCGCTGCCCTCAAGGCGGGCTGTTTCCATTACGCCAGTTCGATTGCGGTCGCCGGGCTGTACAACGGCATTTTCCGCGAAGACATGTTTGAAGAAGCGGAAAAGCTCAACAACCCCTATCTGCGCACCAAGCATGATGCCGAAAAAGTCGTGCGCACCGAGGCAAAGGTGCCGGTGCGTATCTATCGTCCGGGCATGGTGGTCGGGCACACGCAAACGGGTGAAATCGACAAGATCGATGGCCCCTACTTCTTCTTCCGCCTGATCAAGACGCTGCGTGACACACTGCCGCGCTGGCTGCCGATGATCGGGGTGGAGGGCGGGCGCCTGAACATCGTGCCGGTAGATTATGTGGCGGCAGCCATGGATGTGCTGGCACACAAGCCCGGGCTCGATGGACGCTGCTTCCATCTCACCGACCCCAAGCCGCACAAGGTGGGCGAGGTGATGAACATTTTTGCGCGCGCGGCCAGTGCGCCTGAGTTTGCCATGCGGGTTGATGCGCGCATGTTCGGCTTTGTACCGCCGGTGATTACCGGTGGCTTGGCGAAGCTGCCACCGGTGCAGCGCATCCGCCGGCAGTTCCTCAATGATTTCCAGATTCCGGAGGCCGCCGTTGGCTTCATCAACTACCCGACCAAATTTGATTGCCGCGAAACCCTGAAAGAGTTGCAGGGTTCCGGCGTTGCCTGCCCGCGTCTGGATCAGTACGCCGGAGCTGTGTGGGATTTCTGGGCGCGTAACCTGGACTCTGATCTGTTCATTGACCGCACGCTCGCAGGCAATGTGAAGAACAAGGTGATTCTCATCACCGGCGCTTCCAGCGGCATCGGTAAGGCCACGGCCCTGCGCTTGGCCGAAACCAATGCCACTCTGCTGCTGGTGGCGCGCACACGCGACAAGCTGGAAGAAACCTTGGCGGAGGTAGAAGCCAAAGGTGGCAAGGCGTACTTGCATACCTGCGATGTCGCGAACATGGAGGATTGCGATCGTCTGGTGCAGGAAGTGCTGGCCGAGCATGGCCGTGTGGATGTGCTGGTGAACAATGCCGGCCGTTCCATCCGCCGCAGCATCGCGCTGGCCTACGACCGCTTCCATGACTTCGAGCGCACCATGCAGCTCAACTATTTTGGTGCGCTGCGCCTGATCATGGGCTTTCTGCCGTCGATGACGGCCAATCGGCGCGGGTTGATCATCAATATCTCGTCGATCGGTGTGCTCACTAACGCGCCGCGCTTTTCGGCCTATGTGGCGTCGAAGTCGGCGCTGGATGCCTTCTCCCGTTGTGCGGCGGCGGAATTCTCCGACCAGAACGTGCGCTTCACCACCATCAACATGCCGCTGGTGCGCACGCCGATGATTGCGCCGACCAAAATGTACGACTACGCACCGGCGATTTCACCGGAAGAGGCGGCCGACATGATTTGTGATGCGATGATCAGACGGCCGAAACGCATCGCCACGCGACTGGGGGTATTTGCCCAGATTCTCTACGACATCGCGCCCAAGACGACCGAGATCATCATGAATACCGGTTTCCGTATGTTCCCGGATTCGGATGCGGCCAAAGGCCGGCCTGGGGAAGTAGTGGCAGAGGTGGCGCCGTCGTCGGAGCAGGTGGCGTTCCAGTACATCATGCGTGGCATTTACTGGTGACGAGGTAAGTACCGGTGCTAGCCGCTGGCTGAAAAATGCTTTTCAGCCAGCGGCTTCCCGGTCAGGGATGGCCGGGGTCGCGAGTCAATCAAGTGATTGATTCTGCGTGGAGCGATTCCGGATGTGTGTCGGAGTCGTGGGCTGAAATAGCACGGGATGGGCGTTCTTCAGCAAACTGTTAACAGCGGGCTGAAAAGATTTGCACAGCAAGTGAGCGGTGGCAGGTGATTGATGGTGGTTCTCCTTTCGGGCGTCTTCGGGCGCCCATTTTTTTGGCGGAGAGCACCGCTATGACTGACGCCGCTATGTCTGACGCCGCTGTGACAATCGCGCGGCCGGTCAACGCGTCAGGGTTTGCTGCATGAGGCGTGCGTCATCGCCGTAGCTATGGAGCGTGGCGGCCACCGCCGCCCCCGGCCTGATGACATGAAAACCCAGGCGTTCCCAGAACGGTACCGAGTCCTGTACCGCCACAAGGCGGGCTTCATGAAGCTTGGCATCTCGAGCCTGCGCTAGTGCGTGCTGCACCAGATAACGGGCCACGCCTTGGCCGCGCGCCGCCGGGCCAAGTGCCAGATCGTGAAGGTAGAAGTGATGGCACGGGGTCGGCAGATGGCCTAGTGGTTGGTTCCACTCGGGCGGAGCCAGATGTGGCCATGGATGCGTCAGCAGGTAGGCGCAGAGTTCGCCTGTGTCGGTTTCGGCGCCAAAGCACCAGGAAGGTGCCCGCGTGAGGCGGCTGGCCATGGCGGCAGCGGACTCCTCCAACCCGGCGTAGGCGCTGGCTTGCAAAGCCAGCACCGCTTCAAGGTCATCATCACGGAGCGGGCGCAGCAAGGGACGCACAGCCTTAGTCCTCGACGCGGTAACCGCCCAGCAGGCCGAAGCTTACGATGTTCAGCCAACTGCGGTTGTCGTTGCCGCTGCCGATATCCAGCGTGAGCTGGCCGAGGGTGTCCAGATTGGGGTGTTCGGGATAGTTCTGGCGGAGCAGGGCAAGCTGTTGCTCGGCAAGCTCTTTCAGGCCAAGGCGTCCGTAAGTCCAGGTTTGCAGGGCCAGAGCATCGGGCACCGCCGGTGCACCGGGATAGTTTTCGATGATCCAGCGCGTGCGGCTGAGGCTGGCGACATAGGCTTTGCGTTTGGCGTAATAGCGCGCGACATGCAGCTCGTTTTCGGCCATCTGGTTGCGCAGGTGGCGCATGCGGGCACGTGCATCGGCGGCGTAGGGGCTGTCCGGGAAGCGCTCGATCAGCAAGGCGAATTCGCGAAAAGCGTCGCGGCCGGCGGAAAGATCACGGTGGGCGGCGCTCACCGGCATATAGCGTGTGATGAGGTCGCGGTTGCCTTCATAAGCTGCCAGACCTTTCATGTACTGGGTGTAGTCGGTTTGCGGATGGCCCGGATGCAGACGCATGAAGCGGTCGGCGGCGGCCGAGGCGCCGGGGAAATCCTGATGGCGGAACTTGGCGTAAATCAGATCGAGCTGCGCCTGGTCGGTGTACTGGCCGACCGGATAGTGCGACTCCATTGCCTCCAGATTTTCGGTGGCGGTCTGGAAATTGCCTGACTTCATGCTGCGTTGGGCAGCGTCGTAATACTCTTTTTCTGTCAGCGTGCCTTTCTTGGCGTTGCTGGCGCAGCCGGCCATGAGGGCCAGCAGGAGCAGGAGGGCGAGGCGAAGGGGCGACAGGGAGGGCAGGACGAGCGTGTGCATGACGAAGTCTTCGAGGCAGTCCGGTACAAACGGCAGGCGCGAGAATAACGCGCGGAAAATGCACCGGCTGGCAGTGTTTTGTAAGCGCTGCCGGTGCGGGCTGATAGAATCGGCGCGTATTTAACCATCATTTCTCCCTCAAGGCCGCCTCCCCATGCCCACAGTGCTCGAACTCCGTGCCGACGTTCCTCTTGATATGGCGGGCGCACGTCTCGACCAGGCGGCGGCGCTGGTCTTTGCCGACTACTCCCGCGAGCGCCTGAAAGAGTGGATACGGGACGGTCGCCTGACCGTGGGCGGTAAGTCAGCTAAGCCCAAGGACAAGGTTTCCGGTGGCGAGGCGCTGGTGCTGCTGGCCGAGCAGGAAGTGGAGACCGAAGCGCAGGCACAGGACATTCCGCTGACCATTGTTTACGAAGACGAGCACCTGCTGGTGATCGACAAGCCGGCCGGGCTGGTGGTGCATCCAGGCGCCGGCAATCCCGATGGCACCCTGATGAACGCGCTGCTGCACCACCATGCTGACCTGCGCCTGCTGCCGCGCGCGGGCATCGTGCACCGCATCGATAAAGACACTTCCGGCCTGTTGGTCGTCGCCAAGACCTTGCCGGCCCATACCTCGCTCACCGCCCAACTGGCCGATAAAAGCGTTCACCGCGAATACGAGGCCGTGGTCTGTGGCGTGATGACCGGAGGGGGCACGGTGGATGCGCCGATTGATCGGCACCCGACCGATCGTGTGCGCATGGCCGTGGTCAACCGCCGGCATGAAGAAGACGAGCGTGGCCGCGATGCGGTGACGCACTACCGGGTCATTGCGCGCTTTCGTGGGCATACGCATGTGCGTGTAACGCTGGAGACCGGCCGTACCCACCAGATTCGCGTGCACATGGGGCATATCGGTCATCCGCTGGTGGGCGATGGCGTTTACTGCGGCCGTCCGCGCCTGCCCAAGGGCGGCACGCCCGCCATGATTCGTGCGATCCAGTCCTTTCCCCGGCAAGCCCTGCATGCCCGCCGCCTCGGCCTGATCCACCCGGCGCTGGAGGTCGAGATGAGCTGGGAGTCGCCATTGCCGGAAGACTTGGTGACCCTGCTGGCGGTGCTCGCTGAGGATGCCAGGCCGGACTCGAGTGCCCTGCAGAAGTAGTCCGGGATGACGCCGCAGGCCGCAAGGCGGCGTCTGCCATTTGCACGGCATCTGTGCGCGGCGTCTGGGCGGTGAAGCCGGGGCACCGCTAGAATCCTGACCATCCCTGTGTGCGGCGTTCGTCGGCCGCCCTCTGAATCATGTTTAACAAGGATGTCGCTTCATGACTGCTACGCGCTCACTTGCCCGCCGTGTTGCTGTGTTCTTCAACGCGCCTCCCCTGCTGAATGTTTTGTCAGCCAAAGCCCCGTTGCTGGCGGGCTTGTGCGTGACGGCCCTGTTGTTGCCACTCGGCGCGGCTGCCGCTGCACCAGCATCTGCAGCAACATCCGGCTCGACATCTACCGCGACATCTGCTCAGGCAAAAACCGCACCCGGGGTCGTGCTGTTTGCGCCGCAGGGCGAGCTGGCAACGGTGCGCCAGGTGACCGCGCGCTTTGCCACCGACATGGTGCGGCTGGGCGATCCCAAAGTGAAAAATCCGTTCACGGTGAGTTGTGTGGCGCCGGGCAAGGGGCGCTGGATTGATACGCGCAACTGGGCCTATGACTTTGTGAAAGATGTGCCGCGCAACCACTCCTGCACCTTTACGCTGGTGCAAGACCAGCGTGATGTGGCGGGCAAGCCGCTGACCGGCAAGCGTCATTTTGCCTTCAACACCAGCCCGCTGGCCGAAGCGCCACCTGCCGCACAAGCCGGCGAAGTGAAGGTGGATTTCTTTACCCCCACCGGTGAGGCCTCGCAGGTGCGTCAGGTGCAGACGCGGTTTTCCGAGGCCATGATTCGCCTCGGGGATGGCCGCGTGTACAACCCTTTCGCGGTGAACTGCGCAGTCCCCGGCAAGGGCCGCTGGGTAGATACGCGCAACTGGGTGTATGACTTCGAGCGCGAGCTGCCGTCTGGCATTACTTGCGAGTTCCGCCGCGTGAAAGATCTGCGCGGTGTCTCCGGCAGTCCGCTCGGAGGTCAGGTGCTCTACCGTTTCAATACCGGCGGCCCGACGGTGTTTGATGCCCGTCCTTACAGGAGCCATGACGGCATTGATGAAAACCAGACCTTCCTGTTCAAGTTCGATGGCGAAAACGATGTCAAGAGTCTGCCCGCCAGCACGTACTGCCTGATTGGCGATCTCAAGGAAAAAATCCCGCTGCGCTGGCTGACCGGGGAGCAGACGCGCGCCTTTGTGGCGGGGCTGCCCAAAGAGTATCGCGACTGGTGGTCGGCGCGTGGCCGGGTACAGGAGTGGCGGGCGGTGCAATGTGCGCGACAGTTTCCTCCCGGTGCAGATGTAAAAATCGTGATCGGCAAAGGCCTGCTGTCGAAAACCGGCGTGGCGCGTAGCAGCGATCAGGTGCTGGAGTACCACGTTCGACAGGCATTCAGCGCGACCTTCCGTTGCACGCGCGAAAGTGCGCGCAAGGGCTGTGCACCGATGACTGACATGTATCTGGAGTTTTCCGATCTGGTCAGTGCGGAATTGCTCAAGTCCATTCGCCTCGAAGGTGCTGGCAAGGCCTGGATGCCATTGCCGAATGCGGGTGATGGAGGCGACTACGATGAATACGGTGGCGATTCCGGTCTGGGGCCGGACGATTTCGTCCCTGGCCAGAGGGTGACTTTTCGCGGGCCTTTCCCTCCCGAAACGTCGTTCATACTCCGCTTGCCGGCGGGCTTCAAAGACGAGTCCGGGCGAGTGCTCACCAATGCCGTCCGTTTTCCGCTGGCACTGACAACGGCGGCCTATCCGCCACTGGCCAAGTTCGCCGCCGATTTCGGCATCATCGAAAAAGCAGCGGGCGCCGTGCCGCTCACAGTGCGCAATCTGGAAGGCGGTTTGCCCAAAGCCACTGCGGGCACGGTGCAGAGCGAGGCTCGTCTGTTCAGCTATCGCCTGCCCGACAACGACCTTGAGCTTTTGAAGTGGTTGCAGCGCTTCCATAAGCATGTGGACAAGCAGTCCTGCTACAACTGCAGCCAATACGATGAAAAAGGCCGTGTGATTGATATCGACCCGCGCTCGTTATCGCTGCTGGCCAAGCAGCCTGGCGCTACTGTGCAGACCTTGCCGCGCGCGCTGCCGGCCAAGGAATTCGAGGTGATCGGTATTCCGGTGCGTGCCAGTGGGGTGTACCTGCATGAGGTCGAGAGCCGTTACCTCGGGGCATCACTGATGGACAAGCCGGCGCCGATGTATGTGCCGGCGATGTCGCTGGTCACCAACCTGGGCGTGCATTTCCGCTATGGCCGCGAGCAGGCGCAGGTCTGGGTGACCACGTTGGATAAGGCAAAGCCGGTGCCCAATGCCGATGTCGCACTGTACGACTGCAAAAGCCGTCAGGTGTTCTGGCGTGGGGTGACTGATGCGCGCGGCGTGGCAGAAATGCCGACGCCGCCGTCGGTATCGTCCTGGGGCGAATGCCGCAGCAGCCACGCCGTGATTGTGCGCAGCGAAGGCGACATGAGTCTGGTGCTACCGGGCTGGGATGAGGGCATCGAATCCTGGCGTTTCGATTTGCCGGGCTGGCGCCAGAGCGGCTCGCTGATCGGTCACAGCATTCTCGACCGTACGCTTTTGCGCGCTGGCGAAACCGTGCATGCGCGTCATGTGTTGCGCGAGGCCGCGCTCACCGGATTGCGCGGCCCGGCCACGCTGAAGGACGCCAAACTCCTCATCCAGCATCAGGGCTCGGGGCAGCAATACGAGTTGCCGCTGGACATTGATGCCGGTGGCAATGGTGAGTCGGCCTGGACGATTCCGGTCGCGGCAAAGCTCGGCCAATACGAGTTGCAACTGCGCACCAAAGCAGACCATCTCACGCTGGCCCGTTTCCGTGTCGAAGAGTTCCGTTTGCCCGTGTTGAAGCCGCGCCTGCAATTACCGACAGGAATACTGGTGCAGCCGGCTACCGTGCCGGTCGACATGCAGCTCAGTTATCTGAATGGTGGTGGCTATGCCAATGCGGCCATTACCTTGCGTGGTCGCGTGTCGCAGTCGGGTGTGAACGTGCCGGGCTTTGATGATTACGCGTTTGGCGATCAGTCGGCAGACAGCGGAGAAGAGGGCGATTACGACGGCTCGCCGGTCATGCTGGAAGAAAAAACACTGAACCTGGATGCAAATGGAGGCGGGCGTACCGATAGCGCGACCTTGCCGGAGATCAAGCGCATCAGCCGTGTGCAGATGGAAATGGAGTTCCGCGATCCGAGCGGCGAAAACCAGACCGTGAGTAGCCAGACAACCGTGTGGCCGGCGGATGTACTTCCCGGCATTCGCCTGCCGTCGTGGGTGAGTCTGGCGGGCAAGACACCGCAGCCGGTTGACATCATTACCGTCGGCCCGGACTTCAAGCCGCGCGGCAATGTGCCGGTGCGGGTGACGGCCGAGTTGCACACCGAACAGACGCATCGCAAGCGCACGGTCGGCGGCTTCTACAGCTACGACACTGTGACCAAAAAAGAAGCGGTGCCGATGAATTGCGCCGGCCGCACCAATGCCGATGGCCGCCTGCAGTGCACGGTGCAGCCGACGGTGTCGGGCAATCTGGTGTTGCGCGTGACGGCGACCGACAGTGCCCAGCGCAAGATTTCAGCCAGCACCTCCACCTGGGTCAGCAGCGGTGATCGCTGGTGGTTCAGCCAGGACAACAACGACCGCATCGATTTGCTGCCCGAGGAAAAAGAATACCGCTCGGGCGAGACCATGCGCTTTCAGGTGCGGATGCCGTTCCCGACGGCCACAGCGCTGGTGAGCATCGAGCGCGATGGTGTCATCGACAGCCGCGTGCTGGAGCTGGATGCGAAAAACCCCGTGATCGAATTGCCGGTAAAGCCGGAATACGCACCGAACGTGTTTGTCTCCGCTTTTCTCGTGCGCGGTCGCCACGCCGAGGTGGCGCCGACCGCGTTGATTGATCTGGGCAAGCCGGCGTTCAAGCTCGGCATTGCCAATGTGAAAGTGGATTGGGCGGCTTCTCGTCTTGGGGTGGTGGTCAGCACCGACAAGCCGCGCTATGCGCCGCGCGCCAACGCCCGGGTGAGTGTGCAGGTGACGCCGCCGGCCGGGCAGCGTTTGCCAGCGGGCACCGAGGTGGTACTGGCGGCGGTGGATGAAGCCTTGCTCGAGCTGGCCGGCAATAACACCTTCGATGTGCTGACGCCGATGATGGATGCGCGTGGCCATGGCATGAACACATCCACCTCGCAATTGCAGGTGGTGGGCAAGCGGCATTACGGTCGCAAGGCGCTGCCCTCCGGTGGTGGCGGTGGGGCCGGTGGTGGCACACGCGAGCTGTTTGACACGCTGCTGTACTGGCAGGCGCGTGGCACGGTGGACGCCAACGGCCGTGCCGAGTTCACCGTGCCGCTGAATGACTCGCTCACCGGTTTCCGTCTGCTGGCGGCTGCCGTGGCGGAGGAGCGTTTTGGTCAGGGCCAGACGCGGATGGAAAGCTTTCAGGACCTGCAACTGGTGAGCGGGTTGCCGCTGCTGGTGCGCCAGGGCGACCGTCTGGATCCGGGCTTCACGCTGCGCAATGCCAGCGCCAAGCCCTTGAGCGTACAGTTCCGCGCCAGTATCGACGGTTTGGGCACCGTGCTTGAGCGGGGTCTTACGCTGGCGCCCGGCGCGTCCGAGGTGGTGACGGTGCCGTTTACCGTGCCGGCCGACATCAACGAATTGCGCTGGCATGTCAGTGCCGAAGGCCGTGAGGCCAGCGATGCGCTACGTCTGACACAAAAAGTGCTGGACCCGGTGCCCGAGCAGATCTGGCAGGCCACGCTGTTGCAGCTTGATGCCCCCACCGACATTCCCGTGCAAAAGCCGGCGGGCGCCTTGAGTGGCGGTGCACTGGTGGTGAGCGGACAGGCACGTCTCGCCGACAGCCTGGGCTCGGTGCGTGAGTATTTCCGCCACTATCCCTATAGCTGTCTGGAGCAGAAA
>JAUXNL010000427.1 GCA_030684415.1 Moraxellaceae bacterium
GTCGAACTTTGGCTGAGACACAAAAAAGGCAAAAACAACCGTGACTACGCCCAGTGCCCCCACCATCGCCCAATACACAAGCTCATCACCGGGATAGGCATTGAGATCGGTGAACAGATAAATTTTGGGCACGGTTGCCAACACCAACAGCACATACAGCCCCGCCAGTATCCAGATGTACTGGCGCAAAAACCGCATGGCTTTTTCTTGCAGCCAATCCCGGAACTGCTGCTCCAGCGGCGGCGGAAAAATCAGGTTGAACGTGGCATTTCTGCCAAGACGCACCAACTCCTGATCCAGCAGCATGGGCTGCGTGGACACCGGCTGTACAGGAGGAGAGTCAGGCAACAGGGACATCAGGAAAACTCACAGACAATGACAGGGCACAAGAGAGTGAGTGGCATATCTAAAGGAGCCTCTCCCCCCGACGGTAACGCCCGACAAGCAACGGCGGAAGTCCGGATCAGCTCAACTGCACGTCCATTGGCGCGGACGCCAGACGACCCGCTTCATCCACCACCATGATGCAGTTACGGCCCGCTGCCTTGGCGGCATATACCGCCTCGTCGGCACGCGCCAGCAACTGGGCACTGCGCATCTCCGCTTCCGGAACCACCGAAGCACCCCCAGACTGGCCGTCAGGTAATTCGCCACCCGCGACGCGCGGTGTGGAATGGCAAGCAAGGCCAGCGTCTCCTGCACCTGCCGTGCGACATCACAAGCCCCCTGCTCCGGCGTATTCGGCAAGAGCAGCACAAATTCCTCGCCACCGTAGCGGGCCGCCAGATCACCGGGCCTGCGCAGAACACTCTTGAGGGCCATGCCGACTTCCGAGAGCGCCCGATCACCCTCGAGATGCCCATGGGTATCGTTGAACGGCTTGAAGTGATCAACATCAATGAAGATGAGCGCAATGTGCCGGCGCTCGCGCCGTGCGCGGTCCCACTCCTGCTGGAATAGCTCGTTGAAATGGCGGCGATTGGCCAAGCCGGTCAGAACGTCCTCGCGAGACAGACGCGTAAGCTCGCGTGAAAGTGAATCGAGCTTGTTCTTTTCCGTTTCCATCAGCCGCGACTGAAGAAACATGATGCGATCACGGTGCTCAAGCAGATAACAAAGCAGGATGCCCACCACATTGGACAGCACCACGTACTGACTGAAATGTCCCCAGTTGAACCAGAGATCAAACTCCCGGATCACGACATAGGCAAAAATGCCAGCGGCTGCGCACGCCATTGTCGCCGGCAAAAGGCGCAGCCCACCAATCCCGTAGATGATGGCGGTGATGAAAATCACCACATAACTGGCATGCTGGTTAACGTAAGGATCAGGAAAAGCCGAGGTGGCAATGATGATGGCTGATAGCGCCGTCATGGCCATCGCACCCGTATAGTAGATATACCAGTCGTCCAGCGCGGGCAGGCGCGGCAAGGTCAGCAATACCGCCACCACCACACCCTCGACAAGATAGACGGCCCACCAGATGCTCACGTTTTGCGGAAGCAGTGCAGGATCAGCAAATGTATGAATTTGCAGGCGGGTAAAAATACCCAGGCCGACATAGAAAAACACGACCACCCACCAGCCATGATTCAGCAGCTCGATGGCCCGCTGCTGGACACTGAGGCGGAAGGCTCGCTCAAGTCGGGGGGAGAAACGCAGAAACCCCGCACGCCCTTCCAGCAGGGTATGGATTTCCAGCAGCTCGCTTTCGATGTCATCGCGCGCGACAACACCGCTGCTGGTATCAGTGCGGAGGGAGGGCTGGCTCACAATCAATCCTTCGGGGCATGTACTGCATTGCCCGCATTCCTTGGCATCCTAGTCCGGGGGGGACCAAGAGCGGCGCGAATTTGCCAGCCACTCCGCCGGGCGACAATCGCTAGCCGACCAATGGCTCGCCAGGCAAGCAGACATTGCAGGAATTGGGTGATGCCGCCCATCCTGCTAGGATTGGCGCCCGCCTCGCTCCCTGAATCTGCCCGACGATGACGACATCAAACCCGACTGCCAACGCCCTCACCAACACCGGCACTGCACCCGGCACGACCCTGACCCTCACGCGTCCTGACGACTGGCATGTGCACCTGCGTGACGGGGCCATGCTCGCCCACACCGTCCCCGCCATGGCGCGCTATTTTGGCCGCGCCATCGTCATGCCCAATCTCGTGCCGCCCGCGCGCAGCACAGCCGAAGCCGGCGCCTATCGCGAAAGGATTCTCGCCGCCCGCCCCGCTGGCAGCCGCTTTGAGCCATTGATGGTGCTCTACCTCACCGACAGCACCTCACCTGATGAAATCGTTGCCGCCAAAGCCTCCGGATTCGTGCAGGCGGTCAAGCTCTATCCGGCGGGCGCAACCACCAATTCAGATTCCGGCGTCACGTCGATTGCCAAGGTACAGGCCGTGCTGGAAAAAATGGCGGAAGTCGGCATGCCCTTGCTTATCCATGGCGAAGTCAC
>JAUXNL010000429.1 GCA_030684415.1 Moraxellaceae bacterium
GGGGTGTTTCCCACCGCACGAGGCCTTGTCGTCTTGAAAGACGGCCTCGCACCGTGGACAACACGCGCGCGGCGGAGAAATATTCAGGAAAAACAAAGCCCGGCGATGCCGGGCTTGAAAATCATCACTCGGGCGTTGACGGGCGAAGTCTTAGGGATTTGTTAGAGCTCACTGGGCAGCGCATAAGAAACCTTAGTTTGGTTTACAGTGACTACGCCCTTCTTGGTGAGCTCGGTAATAATGCTGTCTATTTCGACTTGAGATAAGCTCTTTTGAAATAGGGCATTGATTGTGCTGGAGAGAGTTTTCAGGGTTCTTGGGTTAGAGGCTTTGCGTTGCGCCAAGTTGGAGATTACCGCTGATACGCGCTCAGGCAGTGATTTTGAGGCAGCAATCTTGACGATGGGAAGATCGGATATTGCCTTAACCCGCCCTGCCAAAATCTTCTTGCTCTTTAAGTGCTGTAGCAAGGGATCAAAGCCGGCGTCTTTGGAGACAATGTGGAAATATGAGTCCGGCTCCTTTTCTGCAAGTTTGCCGATGTAATAGGCAATATGAAAATCAAGAGCGTTGCTGCCATTCCCCGATATTTTTATATAGGAAGCTCGATCTCCAAGGCGCTGCAATGAAGAAGCAACCTCATAAGTGACTTTGGACTGATTGGCGCCCACAAACACCAAAACATTAAAGTGATCAGCCTCTAATGCCTCAACCGCATCTGGTTGAACATTCTCATAATCGATCAATACATAGTTCTTTTTCACGGAGCCAATTTCCTTTGAGCTCTAACGTTAACTACACACCTGCAGGTGCCATATTGGTTATGGCACCTGGTGTATAAAACCGAAGAACATTTTAGGTGCCATTTAATTCAATGACTTATGCCTCGCCCATCCACTGACGGTAAACATACATCCTGAGCAATCACACCACTGCGCAACCGCCAGCCACCCCGGAACACAGGGCCGCTGGCGTGACGCCTCAGTTGTTCTTCACCGGACGGAACCAGTGCGCCCACGACACGAAGGCCTGGCTGGTGCGCGTCTGGATCCAGACCTTGCCTTTGCCGCTGAAGCGGCAGACGAGGCCTTCGCCAGAAAAGAACAGCGATTTATAGCCGCCCACTTTGCTGATGCGGTAATCCAGTCCTTCGGTGAAGGCGACGATGTTGCCGGTATCGACCACATAATCGCCGTCCACTTCCAGCTCGATCAACCCGCCGTAGGTGTTGAACCAGAGATCACCTTCACCGCTGGCGCGAATCAGGAAAAGACTTTCGCCGGAGAAGAAGCCCTTCATCAACCCCTGCCATTTGGTGGCGAGTTCGACGCGCGGATCGCAAGCCACAAAGGCGGCATTCTGCAAAAAGATGACGTCGTTGCCGCGCAGGTAGACATGCGCGAGATCACCAGGCGCGGCGGGTGCGATACCGATTTCGCCCGATACGTTTTCGGCGGTGAATTCGTTGACGAAAATGGACTCGCCGGTGAGAAAACGACCCAGGCCACCACGCAGCTTTGTCTTCATTTTCAGGCTGGTGTCCATGGTTGCCATGGCCGAGGCCTCTACCTTCAAAGTCTCGTTAGCAGCCAATTGCACCGTGAGGAAGGCATAGTCCGGACGGCCATCAATCCGGAATTTGAAGCCGGGCTGCTCCGGTTCGGGGGGCGCCGGGGGTGGCGTCCAGCGCGGCGCATCGGGTGCCGGTTGTGCGGATGAATTCACACCTACGGATAACCCGGCCACGGGCGGGATCGCGGCTGAAGCCGCTCCTACGGGGGTAGGGACGGGCTCGAGCGCGAGTTCGAGCGGCGCGGCGGCAGGTGCGATGATCTCGACGCGCAGGCCTATTTTTTCGAGATTGGCGCGGTATTTTTCGGCGGTCTCGGCATCAATCCCTTCTTTGATGACCAGCGGCGCTCGCGCCAGCAATTCGGCGGCACGCACATCGTCGAGGCGAAAAAGTTTGGCGAAGGCGGCAACAACCGCCGCCTGCTCGTGGCTGCCGGCATATCCGGCAATCTGAACCTTGTGTGTCATGTTGTTCTCCGGCTCAGGCGCGACGCGGTTTCAGGCTGGGGCCGAGGTTGCCACCAAAGCTGCCCGGGTTGTGCGACTGACACCACACGGTGCCGCGCCCTTTGAATTTGCACACCAGCCCTTCGCCACCGAGCATGGACGAAATCCAGCTCTTACCCGCCTTGGTCAGCGAAAAATCCAGCGTTTCGTTAAACGCCACGATATGCCCGGTATCGACGATGTACTCGCCATCCACTGCCACCGGATAAATCGCACCGAAAGAATTGAGCACCACCTGGCCACGGCCCGACAGCTTGAGCCAGAACAGGCTTTCTCCCGACACCAGATTTTTGAAGCCCTGCCAGCCCATGTCGATATTC
>JAUXNL010000437.1 GCA_030684415.1 Moraxellaceae bacterium
TGGCGTCCAGGCTTGCGTAAAGGTGTGGTGAATGGTATCACCTGGGGCCACCGTACGGGCAATCGGATTGGCGTTAAGCTCCAGGGCATTCACCGCGAAGGCCACATCAAAACCCGTGGCTGGGGTATTGCCAAAATTGGATATCACCACCTTCACAGTATAGGCCTGATTCAAAGCCGTTACCGCAGTAGGACTCAAAATGGCACTGATACCAATGTCATCGGTAAAGGTTTGGTTTACAAACACCGTAACCGTATCGGTTTTGGTACAAATAGAATCGGTAGCGGTTAACACATAGTTGGTTGTAACCATGGGAGTTACACGAAGTGAGTCAGCTGTACCTAAAACCGTAGTGCTTCCTTGTACCGTCCATCTAAAGGTGAGCGGCGAACCATAATAAACCCGACCTACCCATAAGCGTGGTGCACAACAAGCCGTCCAGTTGGCACACATGCCTTCACCATTGGTAATTGACAAATCACTGTTTGTCAAATTCGTTGTACCTGTGGCATAACGAGAGTGATATTGAAGGTAAACCCCTACCACAGTGCCCGCCGGAATGGTAAAGCCGTTAATGGCTAAATTAAATGGCGTTGTATTATTTGTTGGATTAATCGTATACGTTCCTTCCTGTGTCCATAATGCCTGGTTAGCCTGTGCTCCAGCTATGCCCCCAAGTTTATAGAATACATTCACAGTTTGACTACCAGTATTAAATGGTAATAAATCAAATCCATTCACAAATACACCGCCACTTAAGGCTGTGATATCCATCATAAAGCCGCCACCACAATTGGTTGTTGCGGCCAAGGTTGGGTCGCCCAGTGTACCCGCTTGTCCAAAAACACTTGTGGCCCTTAAACGTGCTGTATCACCCGCAGAAATGGTGGTATCATTACCAGCTGAAATCACAATATAGTCATCTCTGAAAGTTCCCGCAGACACCGCAGGCGAGAAGTTGCCGAGAGAGTCGCGCGCAATTAAAGAGGCTCTTAAGGCTTGACCAGGAGCATTTGCAGCTGGCAAGGTGCCAGTGAAAGTTCCGTTTGTCGCCGTTCCAGCCGTACGCACAAGCAAAATACGAGGTTGAGCAACGTTATTGATGCTCCAATTCATAAATACAGAATCGATGCCCACGCCGCCCACATTATCCCTGGCCCTAACCGTTATAGCTCTTGCGGTTAATACACATTGATCTGCACGTGGCGTGAGGCTAAAGGAGTCTATTGTAGGTGGAAAAGCATCTGGCAACAATACACCTTCAAACTCATACGCACCCATGTCTGGCGCAATGCCCGTGCCGGCTGGACGGTTAACATTGTTGAAGTCGGTATTTGGGGTACCCAAAGCAGCAATGGCCACAGCACCCGACTCAATGCCTGTGATGGTGGTAGCTGGGATGGTCAAGTTTACATTCGACACAAAAGGTGCTGGACTTTTGCCCGTAGGA
>JAUXNL010000454.1 GCA_030684415.1 Moraxellaceae bacterium
CGCCATTATCAAAAGAGCGCCACAGTACCCCTCGCTCACCAGCAACCACAGCAATACCATCTCTCACACCACTAATAGCATTGAGATGCAGCCCCTCGGGGTTGTTGATCGCTGAAGATTTGTCAGACCAAGTCAGACCACCATCATTCGTAGCCAAGAAATATCCATACGCGCCAACAACAAAACCATTCTGGTTATCAGCAAACCAGACATCCAATAACGGCGACCCTGCCCTCTCATCATCAGCATTTTTGTCTGAGCGCTGTACCACCCAGCTCTCGCCGGCATCTGATGAAAAAAGAATGACGCCATTATGGCCGACAGCCCATCCCTCCTGCGCATTAGCAAAATAAACGGCTGTCAGCATCACCGATACCGGGACTTTGGATTGCCTCCAGGTTTTTGCCTGATCATCTGAGAAAAGAACATGGCCACGCTCGCCAACAGCAACGAGACGCTTACCCGCATAAGCAATGTCGACCAGCAATGAGCGGCTTGCTTTTGCAGACTCGATAGCAGGCCGCTCAGCGGCAGAAACCACCTCGGCATGAGCAATACCTGACAGGGTGGCCGGCACAATCAGGGCAAGCCCCAAGAAAAGCAAATTCTTCATAAATATTCCCGATACGAGAAATGGGAGAATCTAAAAATTAAAAACTGACAAGAAAAAGCCGGACACAGCATCCGGCTTTTTCAGACTCACACCCGTGAATCAACGCGTACCGCGACGACGCAAGGCAGCTGGCGTGAAGTACTCATCACCTGGCGACGGCTGACTGAAGTCAAGGATCGAGTCTTCCTCATTATCCAACTGCTGCACATGGTAACGCCGCGCCTGCAAATCATGAAAAACATCCAGTGCCGTCCAGACGGTTGGCACTTCATAGTAATTCTTCAGATACGCCATGCTGACACGCCAAAGATCACCACGACCATCGTACTGATCCGCAATGGCAATGCTCCAGGAGTCTTCATCGATATAGAAGCGGCGCTTGGAGTAAATATGACGCTGGCCTTGTTCCAGTGTTCCTTCAACCACCCAGACACGGTGCAACTCGTAGCGCAGGTAATCAGGGTTCGGATGGCCTGGCATCAGCAACTGCTTGTAGGTGAGCTTGGGGTCATCCACCTTGTAGCTGTTGTAAGGAATGTAAACTTCCTTTTTACCAATCAACTTCCACTCGTATTTGTCCGGCGCGCCATTATAGATATCGGTATCGTCGGCCGTACGCAGACCATCAGCTGCCGCAATCGGCGTATCGTAGGAAAGGTTCGGAGCCTGACGAACACGGCGCTGGCCGGCGTTATAACCCCAGGCCTGACGCTGCTCTTTACGCTGATCCAGCGTTTCATGAACCAGCACGGCACCACCCGCCAAACGAGCCGGTGCTGTCGTGAACGAGTAGTAATAGAACAGGATGTTGTTCAACTGCGACAGGCTCTTGTACTGCGGATTGTAGTAACGGAAATCCACTTCCTGCTGCGAGGTCACCAGAGAGAAAGAGCCGTTGCGCTGCACGGCCACTTCGGAGGCCTTGCGCACCACATACTGACCACGGAAACGGATGATGTGGTTCCAGACGATCTGGAGCGCTTGCTCGCTGTTACTGCCAGACGGAATCGGGAAAGGAATACCACCAATACAGCCATCAATTCCCCAATCCTTTACTTTGCCGGTCGTGGCGCACTTGAATGTGTTGTCATAAACAAATTGCGGCGCGGCTTGTGTACGTCTGCTGGGGTACACAATCATCTTGTAGGTTTGAGGATAGGTACGGAAAAGTGCTTTCTGGCCTTCAGAGAGCTGATCCGCATACTGGTTCATGTTCTGAGCCGTAATGGTGAACAGCGGCTTGTCGCTAGCAAATGGATCCGGATGATGCTGACCAATCTTGTAGTTCGCCACCGGGGGCTTGGTAATGCCACCACTCCAAGCAGGAATGGTGCCCGCTGCGTTACCAGCCTTCTCGCCCCCCAAGGGCATCAACGTGGTTTTGAGCTTGGCTGCCTCATCCGCAGACACGGCAGCAAACGTGGTGGATGCCATCGCCATCGATACGGCTAATGCCGTGGTGAAGCGACTGATGTTATTGCGCATTTTATAACCCTCAAAAAACCGGAAGACTCAAAAAACCGGAAAGGCCGGCATGACGCCAGCCGTCCAGAAAAATCAGAACGAATATTTTACTGTCAGCGTCAGGTTGTCACGATCGCCCAGCAAGTTGCTCGACTTGGCGCCCCAGAAGGCGTTATAGGCCACGCCTGCTTCCAGCTTCTGGTTGTAAAGGGCATTCAGAGCCAAAGTGCCGGATTTGCGATTCTCAAGGAAGTTTCCTGTCCGATGCGAATTTCCATCGACATCATGCGCAAATCGCAAAACCGGATTCAGCGAAATACCAGCGAGCACATCGCTGTAGTTGGCCGTCAAAACTGCACGATATCCCCAAGAAAACGAGTCCATATAATCATTTGACGGGCCCTCAGAGAGACATGTTCCAGCCTCCGCAAGCAGCGCCGCAGGCGCACAAATCGCAGGCCGCAACGGTGCTGGCACATCGGCAAGTGGAATATTCAATAAGGCAGCCGTTGAGGCATACCGTTTGTCTTCAGCAGCGGGCACGTAGCTGGCGCCAAACTCCAAGACACCCGTCACACCATCCGCCCCAACCAATGGCCCAAAGTTATTGATCACAACAAAGTCAAAGTTAAAAGACTCAACCTCTTCCCACACCTTGACAGTGGTACCTGCCGGTACCGGATTACCATTATTGAGGACTTGCCCATAAGAAAAGCCCGTTGCGGGGTCGCAAACTCCCGAAGCGTAACAAGCAGCCGCAATCGTGTTGTACGCAACCAGATTATCTCCAAGCTCAGACAGGATTATATCATTCGGACGATAAGCGACTTCTCCCGAAACGGAGACAGAGCCCAATGTGGTACTAAAGCTCAAACCAAACATCTGGATGTCTTCAGGATAAACCAGTTGATACGTTGTATTATCGATAAAAGCCGCCGCCGCCAAGGGATTAGCCGCGTTGTAAGTCGCCGTAGTCGACTGTGCGACCGGCTTGCGGCTGTGATAATTCATGTAAAACAAACCAAACTCAGTGGCGTCCATGTTGTAGCGGAACGCAATCCCGAACTGACCATCATTGTTAACGGGTTTGTCTGCAATCCGGTCTGCCGTGAGCACCGTTGAGGTTGTGCCATTTACAGCAAGATTATAACTCTGGGCCAATAGGCAAAGACTGGCGCATGCTCCGGCATTTTGCAGATCAACCAAAATACGATTTGCGCCATTTCCGGCGAAGGCGTCATCAGTGGAGTAATATGTTCCTACGTCATCGGGCTCGGAGTAGTCCCAATCAAACTCATAAAACGCCTCCATGGTCAGGCTGTCGGCCAATTCATATGACGCATAGATCATGGGCAGCGGCAATAGCGCCTCACGCACCTCGGCACCTGGGAGCCTCAGCTTTGAAAGCGAAACCGGATTGGCATTATTGATGCCATCCTGAATGAACAGTGCTTCACCCCAGTTGATCACCTGCTCTCCAAGACGCACATTCAGAGCACGGTCACCAACCACAAAGTTGCCATAAACATAGGCATCTAGAAACCGCGCATTGGAGCCGGAGTGATCAGAAATTTCACTGGGAAATCCACAGCCCGTTGCCGGCACCGTATTTTGTGCGTTACAACTGGCGGAATTGGGGTAAAAATTTGGCGTTGATCGGTTTGGGCGCTCATCCATGATGACAGAATCATAAAAAGCCGTGCCGCGAACAAAGAGACCGTAATCCCCAGCTTTCAGCTCAAGATCACTCGTAATCTTGTACACACTGGTAATAGGCGTCAGATCGTTATCGAAATTGGCATTGCCATCGTTTTTATTCAAAAAAGTACGTCGATTGGCCAACACCGCTGTCGGATAGTCCGGATACAGCGCTGCCAACGCAGGATCCTGCGCTTCAACACGCCAGCCCGTGCCATACGAAAGCGTGGTGTCCAGCGAGCCGGATACCGGCCCGAACTTGAGCTCGAAGGCGGACGCCGAACCAATGGCAAGAGGCAAGAGCGTTGCCAAGGCAAAACCAGCCTTGCTAGGGGCAAAGCGAAGGGGCAACGGGCCGTTCTTGTTTTTCATGTCAGAGCTCCAAGCATGCTGGGGTGTTGTCTTGTTATGGGCCATCGCCTGCCACCGGCATTGCACCAACGGCAGGCATCTGCATACAAATTTGCAGGTCATTTCATCAAGTTATACCTGCTGCCAGTTATAAAGAAAACCAAGAAGTCCGACCTTTGGGTTCTGCGGACGCTTTTGTGGCTCAAATACCGACGAAGTTGTCTGACAGAAATGCTTACTTGATCACTGCAAGGTGATGATGGAAACCTTAGCCGAATATCCGCAAACCGCCAGTACGTCAGGTCGGCGCCGATAGCTGCTCATCGCTAGCGGCCAACAACCGGCTGATGGTTTCTGCCAGATCAGATGACAGCTTGCGCTGCTGCAAAGTGCGCAAGACCGTGGCCGCGTGACCACGGCGTTCTGCATTCATCCGTGCCCAAGAGCTGAAGGCACCCGCGAGTCGGGAGGCAACCTGGGGATTGATGGCATCCAGAGACTCCACCTCGGCGGCCAGCAAGGCATAGCCACTACCATCAGCCGCATGGAAGGCCACCGGATTGCCATTGGCAAACTGGCCGACAAGCGCACGAACCCTGTTGGGATTGTCACGGTGGAAGTCGGCATGCCTCAGCAACTGCGCCACACGACCCACGGTTGTGATGGCCGGCGCCGTTGCCTGAATGGCAAACCACTGATCCATTACCAGCGCCTCATGCTGCCAGCGTGCAGCGAAAGCCTCCAGACAAGCCAGTCCCTCAGGAGCGCCAGCATGAACCAGTATTGAAAGAGCGGCGGCCTGATCGGTCATATGTCCGGCCCGCTGGAAGCGCTCCAGTGCTAACGCCGCATGAGAGGAATCCCTCTCGACCAGCAATCCCAACGCCGTATTGGACAATGCACGGCTGGCGATAGCATCAGCCGAATACTGATAGTCCAGGGCCGGCTGTTGGCAGATGGACAGCAACCACTCCTGAAGCTGCCGGGCCAACTCATACCGCATTGACTGCCTGGCCACATGGGTAGCATCAGGGTCTGGGGCGGCCATCACATCCAGCAACTGCTGCACTGATGGCAGTGTCAGGATACGCGCCGCCAAAGCGGCATCCTCCGATGCAAGCGCCGGAAGCATCTGTGCAAAAACCTGTAGCAAGCCAGCATCTGGCGTCAAATGCAGACCACGGCTCCACTCCCCGGCCAAGCGCAACAGTTCCGCCGTGAGCAAATCCTGCGCAATTCGCCAGCGGTTAAACCCATTGCTGTCGTACCGAAGCAAGAACAACTGATCATCCCGTGTTTGTTCGTGCTCAAGCTTTACGGGGGCAGAAAAATCCCTCAGGACCGACAGCACTGGCCGGCAGTCAACGCCCTCAAAAATGAAAGACTGCTGTGCGCCAGACAAAAGCAAAACGTGTTCCGACTGGCAACCCCCCCCATGTGACACTTGCATTTCACGACCATCAGGCCCAAGCAAGGCCATCTTCACTGGAACAGGCAGTACTTCTGGCTTCGCATATCCGGGCACGACAGGCGATATCTGCTCCAGATGAATCCGGCAAATACCTCTCCCGGGATCAAAGTCACTGCGAACTTTCAGTACGGGAGTTCCCGGCTGACGATACCACTGCATAAAACCACCCAGATCTTGCCCAGCCCCCTCCCCCAGGGCCTGAACGAAATCCTCGACGGTCACGGCCTGACCGTCATGTCGAGAAAAATACACATCCGTACCTGCACGGAATTTATCCGGACCGAGTAGCACATGCATCATGCGGACGATTTCGGCGCCCTTCTCGTAAACAGTTGCGGTATAGAAATTATTGATTTCAACAAATGAGGCTGGGCGTACAGGATGAGAAAGCGGCCCACCATCTTCCGCAAACTGCCAAGCCCTGAGAAAGTTGACATCTTCGATGCGCTGTACGCTTGCAGACAGCATGTCTGCAGAAAACTGCTGATCACGGAAAACCGTAAAACCTTCTTTAAGACTCAACTGGAACCAGTCGCGGCACGTCACCCGGTTACCGCTCCAGTTGTGGAAGTACTCATGCGCCACCACAGACTCGACCCGCTGAAAGCCTGCATCGGTTGTGGTGTCAGGATGCGCCAACACGCAACTGGTATTGAAGATATTGAGCCCCTTATTCTCCATGGCGCCCATATTGAAGTGCGCCACTGCAACAATCATGAAAATATCCAGATCGTATTCACGTCCATATTTTTCCTCATCCCAGCGCATGGCCCGCTTCAAAGAGGCCATCGCATGATCAACCTTGTCTACGTCATGGGCCTCAACATAAATACGTAAGGTGACATTCCTCCCGGATTGGGTGACAAAAAAGTCTTCAACACACGACAACTTTCCCGCCACCATCGCAAAAAGATATGAGGGCTTCGGAAACGGATCACTCCACTC
>JAUXNL010000460.1 GCA_030684415.1 Moraxellaceae bacterium
GGCCATGTACACCGCCAAGTATCTTGATCTCGCCAAATTTGCCGAAGGCGAAGTCGCCCGTGCGGCGGCGGATCGGGTGGCCTTGCTGACGCCGGTGGTGAAGGCCTATCTCTCGGACAAGGGATTCGAAGCCTGCGTTGATGCACAGCAGGTGTTTGGTGGCCACGGTTTCATTCGCGAGTGGGGCATGGAGCAGTTGGTGCGCGACGTTCGTATCGCGCAGATTTACGAGGGAGCCAACGGCATTCAGGCGCTGGACCTGATGGGACGCAAGGTGGTGAAGAACAACGCGGCCTTTGTTGCCACCTATGTCGCGGAAATGCGCGCTGCCGCGGCGCAGTTGAAGACCCCAGAAACGGCTCGGCTCAAGGCCGGTTTTGTGGCGGCCATTGACCGTCTGGAGGCACTCACGCAGCGCGTGATCGAGCTGGCCGCCGGCAACCCGGATGAAATCAGCGCAGCATCGGTGGATTATCTGCACGTGTTCGGTCTGACCAGCTATGCCTATATGTGGGCACTGATGGCGGCCGTGGCGGAAGGCAAGGCCGCTAGCGATGCTTTCTATGCCGACAAACTCGCGCTGGCGGATTACTTTGCCGTGCGTGTGTTGCCGGAAATCGAAGGCCGTGCGCAGATGGTGGAAGCCGGTGCGGCACCTTTGATGCGTTTTGCCGAGCAAGCTTTCTGAGAGCGTGCTGAAAAATGCCCACCCCGGGCTTTTTCCGCCCGCGATTCCGGTACCTGTCCGGAGTCGCTCCACGCTGAATCCATCACGCAAGCGTGATGGATTCGCGACCCGGCCATCCCTGGCCGGGACACCTGCTGAAAAGCATGGTTCAGCCAGCGGCTTCTACGCGTTGCTGCCGCCCATGAAAAAGCCCGCGATCAACGCGGGCTTTTTCATGGGCGCGTGGAGGCCTTGGGTCAATGTGTGACGCCAGGCTCACGCAGCAGGGCTTCGAGTAGAGAAAGTGACTCCCCTGTGATATTGCTGAAGCGCATGCCGGCCCCATAGTGGGCCTGGTTGTTGGGGTTGTGACGGCACCAGACGCTCACGGCGTGCACCTTCAGTGCACTGGCGCCGGCGCCAGCTGGCAGGCGGATGTCGAGGGCATACTCGGTGTCGACCGCCAGCGGTGCATTGCAGATCAGCATCATGCCGGAGGCGCTGAGATCGGCCACGCGGCCGATCATGTCGTCTGTGCCGGTGCGGAACACGGGGAAAAACTGTTGCAACTGCAGCCGTGGCGCACGGCGCAATTCGGCGGTGCTGATAGGGGCGGGCTGGGAATGATGACTGGCCATGGGGCGATTCCTGCAGCAAAGGCGGATGATCCGTCAGCAGTATTGTCGGCAACTTGAGCGACAGCAATGCGACAAGTGTGGTGATGTGTGAGTTTTGCGAGCGGGTTGCCAGTATTGGACACAGGAAATGAAGGGCTTTTGTTGCGCCGCCAGTGGCGATGCGGCTTGGCGTTGTGGCTATTGCGGGTGCTGCTTTCGTTACCCGTTGTCGGTGCGCAGGCCTCAGGCACAGAGCTGCCAGTAGAGCCGTTGCCGGGCCTGCCGGTCGCCGGTCTTTACGCGGCTGGTGTTCATGCGGCACGTGTTCAGGCCGCTGGTGTTCAAACTTCCAGTGCTCAGGCTTCCGGCATTCTGGCTCAGGGTGTGCTGGTGCCAGTCGACGCGCAATCGTCGGTGCTCGAGATGGAATCACAGCCGGATGATGCACGGTCTGATGAAGCCTTGCCTGTGGCATCGTCAGTTGCCGCGGCAGTTTCGCCTGTCGAAACGACGGCGACGGAAGATGCCGAGTCCGGTGAGAGTGACCCCAGTGTCACGATCCTGTCGGGCTGCATCCGTCGTGATGACGAGGGGCGCTTTGCGGGCTGGGTGGATTATCAGCATTGTGTTTTTTCGGGGCGCAGCATGGCCTCGGCGCGCTGGGTGGATGATCTGTTTGGCGACTGGAGTGAAGACGATGCCAGTTTGCTGGTCCGGGTGATTGCCGAAACCGGCTGGGACGAAGAAACCGGTAGTGTCGTTGCCGCACGGGTCCGTGGCAGTGTGGATTTGCCCAATGCCCTGACGCGACTACGTCTGGTCATCAGTGATGAGAGCGAAGGCGAGGCCGGCACAACCGCACTGCCGGATGTTGCTCGCGAGTTGCGTAGCAATGCCGCTGTCGCCTTGCGCTGGATTCCTTTTTTCAGTGAAGGTTTCCGCACGGATGTAGATGTCGGCACCCGTAGTGGGCCCGAAATTTATACTCGTTTGCGTCTGCGCAAGGTGTGGTCGCTGGACAATGACTCCTTGTTGCGGGCGGGGCAAACCCTGACCAATGGCAGTGACCGGGGAGCGGAGTCCGTCAGCCAGCTCGGGATTGAGCGGGCACTCAGCGAGCATTATGTGTTGGGCATTGATACGGTGTGGCGCCTGCGAGAAGCAGAAACGGCACCGGGCTTCAGTTGGTCGCACGGGGTATCACTGCTGCGGGCGGTGGGTGATGCTGGCGCGCTGTCATACGGGGCATCGGTGGCAGGGCATACACGGCCCTCTTTTCAGCGCGATAACCATGGCATCTGGCTGCGTTGGCGGCAGCAGTCCGCCTGGCGTGACTGGTTGTTTTATGAAGTTGAGCCGCGCTTGACGGCTTACCATGATCTTGGGCGGGATGTCGTGCCGTCACTGACGCTGCGCCTTGAGATGCAGTTCGGGCAATACGGGAAAAAATGAGGAGTGGTGCATGGCATTGCAACTGGTACTGAAAGAACGCATGTCGGGCTGGATCGAGTTTCAGGACGACAGCCTGCCGAAGGGCCGGCATGAATTCGTGTTTGATGTGGATGCATCGACGTCTGCCATCTTGAACTTTGGTGCGGTGCGTGAATGTACCGGCACGGTCAGTTTTGGCCACTTCCATCGTCCGGTGCCTGTTGAGGGGGAGTTGGTACTGCAATTGGGCGGCCCTTCTTATGACATGCAGTTCACGCTAGACGGTATTGGCTCGCTGCATCTCGCCGGGCGTAAGACCTACGATGTGCGTCGGCTGATTCCGTCGATGACCACGTTGCCCTTACTGGTGTATCGACAGGGCCGGATTGTGGGGGAGGCAGAGTTGGTGTACCGCGACTCGGTGCTGACGTTTCCGCTCAAGGCCCTGCGCCTGCGGCTGGCGTGAGGAGGGAGCATGATGATTGATCCGGTGGCATTTGCGATGCCCGACGCCCGCGACGGGCTGTATGAGTCATTCTATTTTCGCGGCACCAGTCTCGATGGACGACAGGCGTTCTGGCTCAAGCACAATCTGTTGCGCCGGCATGGTGAGCGTGGCGTCACTGTCGAAAACGCTCTCATCATTTTTGATCGCAAGACCGGCGAGGCGGAGGGGGTTTACGACAAAGAAGACATGAGCCCGCAGGCATTTGCCGCGTTTGCCAAGGGCCATCACTGGGAAAATACCAGTGCCAATTTTGCCTCTGGCTCATTCTTCGATATTTCGCGGGAGGCCTTGCGCGGCAAGTTGCATACCTCGCGTGGTACCGCCAGCTGGAATCTGCAACTCAAGCGTTCGGATGATGTGCTCTATCACTTTCCCCATGAGCAGTTTTACCGTCTGCCCTGGCCGAAAAAGAAAGTCATCACACGCGACTGCTTTTTGCGTTTCACGGGCCGGCTGAGTTGTGCCGGACTTGAAGCCGAGGGCGAGTTCATCGGTATGAACGGACATAACTGGGGCACTGAACATGCCCATGAATATGCCTATGCCGATTGCAATCTGTTTCGGGAAGAGCCTGGCGCTTACTTCGACGGGTTCTCGGTCAAGCTGGCACTGGCTCGAGGCTTGGTGAAAACACCGTTTCTGAGCATGGCCTCTCTGAAACTGGACGGGCATTGGCATCACTTCAATGCCATCAGTCAGGTCTGGAAGCAGCGTGTGAACGCGCTGGATGATTACCGCTGGATACTGACCTTACAGAACGCGACCCATCGCCTGGAGGTGGCCATCGATGGCCAGAATCCGCGTGTCGAGCCATGGGTGGCCCTGCACTACGATCACCCGGACGGGCGTCGTTCGGTCATCAAGAACACCAAGTTTGCGAGTGGCCGCCTGCGGCTCTTCATGCAGGGCAGCAACGAAGTCTTGCGCGAGCTCAACAGCGATTATTTCGAGCTGGAAACGTTGCTGCCGGGCAATCTGCCCACCGCGAAGGGGTATGTCGGCATTCCCTGACGAAACGCCTTGCGGCATCTGCACATGAAAAACGTCCCGGAAACGGGGCGTTTTTCATGTGTCAGCATCAGGCGGGTGTAGAACTGGTAGAGGGAGACCAGCGTAGCAGGGCATCCTGCAACTCGGTCATTTCTATCGGTTTGGAGAGGTGTTCGTTCATGCCGGAAGCGCGGCTTTTTTCGCGATGCTCATCCAGGATGTGGGCGGTCAGCGCCAGAATGGGAATCGGTTTGCGGCCGGTGAATCGCTCCCACTCGCGGATGGCCTGAGTGGCGGCATAACCATCCATGAACGGCATGTCGCAATCCATCAGCACCATGTCGTAGTCATTCCGGCTGACCTCTTCGACGACTTCGCGGCCATTGGCCACTACCACGGCATTGACGCCGAGCTTGCCGAGCATGCCGCGAATCACCTTCTGGCTGAGATGGTTGTCTTCGGCAATCAGGACGCGCAAACGCTTGAGCTGATCGCGGGCGTGCTGGTCGGGGGCAGGGGCTTCGTGCAGACGTTTGATATGCCCGAGCTCTTCCGCCAGTGCCTGCCGCAGGTGGCGCTCCGTGACCGGCTTGGTCAGCACCCGGCGGATGCCGACATTGCGCGCCATGGTGTGCGTGGGCGCAATGTTGATGCCGGTCAGCATCATCACGATCACATCGTTGCGGATAATCGGATCTTCCTTGATGCGTGCGGCCAGTTGCAGACCGCTCATGCCCGGCATGTTGTGATCGAGCAGGATGATGTCGAACGGTTCGCCGAGATTGGCGGCATTACGCGCCACTGCCAATGCCTCGGCACCATTGTCGACACTGTGCACATGCATACCCCAGCGCCGGACCTGCTCCTCGATCACGCGATTGACGGTCTGGTTGTCGTCGACCACCAGCAGACGCAAACCGCGTAGCCATTGTTCTTCACGCTCACTGACCGGTTGCAGGACTTGCTGAGGCAGTAAGGGCAGATCAAACCAGAACGTTGAGCCTTGCTTCATGACGCTGTCGACGCCGATTTCGCCGCCCATCAACTCCACAAGCTGTTTGCAGATGGAAAGACCAAGACCTGTACCTGTTTGCGGGCGGGTATTGTTGCTGCCTTGTTGATAGGGCTGGAAAACATCATCGTGCTGCTCGGCTGGAATGCCGATGCCGGTGTCGCGGACCTCCATACGCAAACCCAGTCGCCCAGGCAGCAGTCGTATCTCGACCTCACCATGCTGGGTGAACTTGATGGCGTTTCGTAACAGGTTGCTGATCACCTGGCGCAGCCGCGTCGGGTCGCCGATGACCAAGGACGGAACTTGCGGTGCCACGGTCACGATCAGTTCCAGATGTTTTTCTTCCGCATGGGCACGGAACAGGTCGAGGCACTCCCCCAGAAGCTCATGCAGATCGAAGGGCTCTTCCACGACAGACAACTTGCCGGCCTCCATTTTGGAGTGGTCCAGAATGTCGTTGAGAATGCGCAGCAAGGAGTTGCTGGACGCATGAATGGTGCTGACATATTCGCGCTGATTGGGGGTCAGAGGGGTATCGATCAGTAATTCGCTCATGCCCAGGATGCCGCTCATGGGGGTGCGGATTTCGTGGCTCATCTGTGCGAGGAAGTCACTGCGGGCGCGTGACGCGGCCTCGGCAACAAGGGCGCGCTCGTGCTCGCTACTGGCTTCGTGACGCAGCATTTGCAAGCGTTGTGAAAGTCCCAGTGCCAACATCAGCGCCTCTACGCAGATGGCACTCAGCACCAGCCAGCCTGAACTGACGGGTATGCTCGCCAAGCCCAGCAAGGAAAGAGTGGCGGAGAGGATGGCGGCAGCAAGAAACAGGCGTGCAACAACATAGTAAAGCGCGGGACGAAAGCCGCAGCGCCAACTGACGATGCCGGCAACCAGCAGCAAGACGCCGCTCCACAGTGAGCTGTACACCGCGAGAATCGCGGCGTTATGTGTGCTGATCGTCAGCGCCAGCAGCATCAGGATGCCCAGCCCGGCGGCCTGCCATTGCATCAGGCGCAGGAAGCGTTGGCCGAAGCCGGGACGGAGGAAACTGCCGGCAAACAGGCTGGCAGTGATCTGGGCCAGAAAAACCGTACTGATTTCGATGAAGTTCTGCAGGCGCGGGACGCGCAAGTATTCAACGCCGAGATAGCCTGCCTCTGCCAGCAGATAGGCCAGAATGGTCAGGAGGAACAGCACGTAATAAAGGCTGGAGCGATCACGCCAACTGGTGTGCAGTAGCAGCAGGTTATAGAGGGCAAGCCCGAGGATGATGCCGATCCCGCTGCCGAAGAACAGCATTTCATGGCGGGCGCTGCTGGCCGTGGCGACCGGTGTGCCCAGAAAGATGTCGGCGTTCAGGCCCAGTTCGGTTTCAGCACGCAGGTAATAGGTGCTGGTACGGCCGGCGGGGACATGAAGGCGGAACCAGTAATTGGGCGCTGCTTCGTCTGCAATGATGGCGGCACTGCGCACACCGGCAGTCCTCACGCCATAGGCATGGCCACTGCTGTCCGGCTCATACAGGGCAATCAGTCCCAGACTGGGCCGCCGGATGTCCAGCAGGAGTTCGCGCGGCTGCTCATCCGGGTTGTGAATGCTGAAACGGAACCACCATCCCGAACGGGTCAGTCCCAGTTGGAGGTCTGGCTGGCCGACACTGGTGAAACGTTGGCTGAAAGAAGGACTGAGGACTTCAGTGAAGGAGAGGTTGCGTTCGCTGTCTTCGAGTTGTTCGAGGTAGTCGCCCAGAGGCAGCCGTTCAAAGCTTTCTGTCAGCATGAGGACGGGGCCGGCGAAGCTTGGGCCGGACCAGCAAAGGCAGCACAGCAGCAGGAACAGCAAGCGTCCTTTGACGCGCCTCCCCTGGCGTTGCCTCTCCATTACAGCGACTCCTGAACCGGCGGGGCAGTCGCAGTGGGTACGACTGCCGGATGAACAAAACCTGCTGCAATTAAACCGGAGCCTCCTGACAAAGGCCAGCACCACCGGACGCCGACCGCAGGCAAATACCGACTGTGCGTCGGCACACTCAGGCAGGTAAGCTAGGCGCCCAACGGGATACGGATGGCAACAGGGAGAGCACTATGTGGCAACGTCTGCAAACAAGCTTGCGCAGCATACCGGTATGGGTCGGGCTCGGTATTGTGGTGCTGATGCTGGTGCTGGATGTGCTCAGCCTGAACGAGGACAGTCGTGCCGCCCTCCGGATTTCACGGCCACTGGCCGGCATGGACACGCTGATATATGACTGGCGCTTCAAGCTGCTGACGCCAGAGCGGCGTGAAGGCGATACGCCGATTGTGATTGTCGATATCGATGAGCGTAGCCTGCAGCGCGAGGGGCGCTGGCCCTGGGGGCGTGAGAAGGTGGCGGCACTGGTCAAGGCGCTCGAAGCCCAGGGCGTCTCCCTGATCGGCTTCGACGTTGTTTTTTCCGAGCCCGAAGTCAATCCGGCAGATGCTTTGCTGGCGGGAGGAGGCCTGTCGGAAGCCACGCGCAGTGAGCTTGGCGCGCAACGTGATGCTTTCGACAATGACGCCCGTCTGGCCGAGGTAGTGCCCGCCAGCACGGTGCTGGGTTATTTCTTGCACGCAGACGGCGTGCGGGTTGGCAAGCTGCCGCAGCCGTTTTTGCAGCTTGAGCCAGAGGACACGGGCTGGCGTGTGCTGACGTTGCCGGACTATACAGGCAATCTTCCTGGTCTGATTGATCGCGCATTGTCGGCCGGCTTTGTCACGACATTGCCCGACCGTGATGGTGTGATCCGACGCTCCCCGCTGGTGTTGCGCAATGCGGATGGGCTCTATACCGCCCTATCCGTCGAGATGGCGCGCCAGCATCTCAAAAGCCCCTTCATCAACCTGAAAACCGCCCGCTGCCGTGGCAACCAGACCTGCATCGAAGGTCTGAGCGTGGGTGACCGCTATGTGCGCACGGACGAGCATGGCGCGGCGCTGGTGCCTTACAAAGGGCGTCGTGAAAGCTTCACCTATGTTTCGGCCACCCGTGTGCTGAGAGGCGAGTTGCCGTCCGGCATTCTCCAGGGCGCGGTGGTGTTGGTGGGCACATCGGCTCTCGGTTTGGCAGACTTGCGTACCATTCCGCTGGAAACCCAGTATCCAGGGGTGGAGGTACATGCCAATCTGCTGGACGCCATCATGCAGAGCGAGCCGGGCCAGTCGCAGTTTCATTTCCGCCCGGACTGGGAGCCGGGTGCCACCTTTGTGTTGCTGTTGCTGAGCGGGCTTTTGCTCGCCCTCATCCTGCCGCGGCTTGAGCCGGGCTACATGATTGTCGTGTCCGGCGCCTGGATTGCCGTGCTGCTGCTCGGCAATCTGGCCTTGTGGAAAGCCGCCCGCTTCGATCTTCCGATGGCCGCGCTACTGCTGATGACCTTGCTGATTGCCGTTTTCAATATCACCTTCGGCTTCTTGCGGGCCAATAACCAGAAGCGGGAAATCAAGGCCATGTTCGGCCAGTATGTGCCGCCTGCGCATGTGGAAGAGATGCTGTCACGTCCGGATGCAATTTCACTGGATGGTGAAAGCCGTGAGATGACTGTGCTGTTTTCGGATATCCGCAGCTTTACCTCCATGTCCGAGGGCTTGAGCGCGCAGGAACTGAAGAAGTTGCTGAACAGCTATTTCACCCCGATCACACAAATCATTTTTGACCATAACGGCACCATCGACAAATACGTCGGCGACATGGTGATGGCGTTCTGGAATGCGCCGTTGACTGACACGCGCCATGCACACAATGCGATTGTGGCGGCACTGGCCATGCAAAAACGTGTGGAAGAAATGCATGCAGAATTTGCGGCAGTGGGCTGGCCTGCGGTCAATATCGGCATTGGTATCAATACCGGCTTGATGAATGTGGGCGACATGGGATCAGAGTTCCGTCGCGCCTATACCGTGCTGGGGGATGCGGTCAATCTGGGCTCCCGTCTCGAGAGTGTGACCAAGTTTTATGGTGCCAAAATCCTGGTCGGCGAAACGACCTATGCGCAGGCGCCAGAATTTCTGTATCGGCGTGTGGACCGGATTATCGTCAAGGGAAAAAGCGAGCCCATTTCAGTTTATGAGCCGGTGTGCCTGCTGAGTGAAGCCAGTGAGTCGCGCCGCAGTCGCGTCAATCGTTACAACGAAGCCATTGGCTATTATTTTGCGCAGCAGTGGGATGCGGCCGAGGAGATTCTGCGGGAGTTGTTGGCGGCGGAGCCGGGGCGTCAGTTGTATATTCTTTATATCGAGCGCATCGAAGAGTTGCGCCGACATCCCGATCTCACCATGAGCTGGTCGGGTGTGTACGAGCACAAAAACAAATAAGCTTTTTTGGGCGTGCGAAGTGCTTGCGGTGGCCGTCTGGCAGCGGCGTCAACTAGTGTCCGGTATTGTCCGGCTCGGTGGCGGCGAGCTTGCCGATCCGGTGCTGACGAACTTCGTTGGGGGTTTTGCCGGCCCATTCACGGAATGCCCGGGTAAACGTGGCCTGATCGCTGTAGCCGACCAGATCGGCAATCCGCTCGATGCTGATGCGCGTGGTGGTCAGGTAGCGCATGGCAACCTGCATGCGCACATCGGTGCGTATCTTGTTGAAGCTCATGCCAAGGTCAGACAAGCGCCGGCGCAGTGTGCGCACACTCATGCCCAACTCAGAGGCCACGTCGTCGGCGCTCATGTTGTCGCGCAAGTTCTCTAACAGCAGGCCACGCATGCGCAAGATGAAGCCGTGCTCCTCCAGACGTGTGTCCGTTGTTTCGGCAGGCATGGGGGCGGCAGCGGCGGCGTCCTGGCGGGGCTCGCTGCTGTAGTAGCAAATCTCGTTAAAAACATCGTTATGCGTGATGTTCGGCGTGAGCATGGTTTGTAGCGGTTTGAGCTCGCGGAACAGGTCGCGCCGGCACGAGATGGTGATGTTTTTGGTCACCATCGAGCCCAAGGCATACAGGCTGCCCAGAAAGGTCTGGATCATGAAGGGTTCGATGTCGCGGATGCGCTCGTCGCAACTGATTCGCAGACTGAAGTACTCCGTGGTGGTCTGGACTTCGATCCGCACGAGAGGAAAGCGTACTTGCAGGTAGGCGCCGATATTGGTCAGCAGTTCGCGGAAGTCGCCTTCCCAGAAAAACACATAGCCGAGCAAGCCATGTGTGAGCAGATCCAGGCCTTTGCCGAAGCGCACGCCAGGGTAGGCGCTGGGGCTGAGGCCCATGAACTTGGTAATGACGAGGCGAGCCTGACGTGGCGTGAGCATGGTGTCCGGACGCGACAACACATGCGGGCTGATGCCGCACTCACGCAGTATTTGCTCGGTATCGATATGGTCTTCCCGCATCAATTCCACCAATTTGTGGAAATAGATAACCGGGATGAAGGGAAGGTCATCCATGTTGGGTCTTATTGTTCTTTGTGCCGGATGGGACAGAGTCTAGGTTGATGGGGGATGAAGTCGCAATATGTGGCGATGAGCGGCACTCACTGACCGTTGACTTGGCCGGTCATGCACATGATATGTCCGGAATGCGGCGTGACAGTGCATGACGCGCTTCCAATAATGGCCACCTCCCATACCACGCTAGGGAACGCGCCATGAAAAACAACAAAAACAGCGCTGCACTCACTGCCACCTACGTTCGCGTTGGTCACATCGATGTGCATGCCATCCGCCAGATGTACCAGGTTTTCGCCCAGTACTACGAAAACACCTCCTGGGACATTTTTCTCAGTGATCTCAGCAAGAAAACCGGTGCCTTCATCATGCGCAATGCCGCAGGACGGGTGGTCGGTTTTTCCACGGTCATGACCTGTGATGTCAACATGAACGGCCGGCAGATACACGGCGTGTTCAGTGGTGACACCATCATTGAGCGCGCTTATTGGGGCTCGCGTGCGCTGCAAATGGAGTTTTTCAAATTCCTCATTGCCGAAAAGACACGTCATCCGCTCAAGCCGATTTACTGGTTCCTGATCTCCAAGGGGTTCAAGACCTATCTGCTGTTGGCCAATAACCTGTTTACGTTTTATCCCCGTCATGACGGTCAGGATGAGCATCTGGGCGACATCGTCGATGCTTATTGCGAGCAGATGTTCCCGGCCTATTACAACCGCGATCGCCGTATCCTTGATTTTGGTCACGATTACCAGCCGCTGCGCGGTGACGTGGCCGACATTACGGATCGCATGGTCGAAGAAAATGACGCCATCCGCTTTTTCCAGGAGCGGAATCCGGAGTGGCGTCGGGGCACC
This sequence comes from Moraxellaceae bacterium, assembly GCA_030684415.1. Lineage (GTDB taxonomy): Bacteria > Pseudomonadota > Gammaproteobacteria > Pseudomonadales > Moraxellaceae > UBA2031. The sequence goes on from JAUXNL010000460.1 coordinate 11,480, forward strand.
GAGCTGCCCTGCGTTGGCGAGATCAAGTGGATTGATCTGGTCAAATTCACGGCGCGTTATGCCTCCAAGCCGGTCAGCAAAGGGTTGCAAGATGCCCGTCGCCAGCCCGAGCCGGCCAATGTGGTAGTCAAGCTGCGTTCGACTGGCAGTTGAGTGCCGCGCCATGCTTACCTCCCTCACGCACCGGGCCTTGCGCCTGGCTTGCTGGCGTGCCGACCGGGTTTTCCGTGCGCAACGCGATGACATCGAGCGCGTACAGCGGCACAAACTCTCCCAACTGCTGGCGCAATCCGCTCCGCAGTCCGGTCTTCTTCCGGGCGCCAGTTGGGAAGACTTTCGCGACAGCTTGCCGCTGACGCGTTACGCCGATTGGCAGACGCGTATTGCGGCGCAGCGCGAAGGGCGCGATGCCCTCAGCCGCAGTCCCTTGGTGCGCTACCAGCCCACCAGTGGCTCCTCCGAAAAGCTCAAGCTCATTCCCTATACCCGCTCCTTTCTCGGGGAGCTGGACGCGGCGATTGCGCCTTGGGTCGCCAGTCTTTACCGCCAGCATCCCGGCCTTGCCGGTGGGGTTCACTACTGGTCTGTTTCGTGGCTGCCAGAAAGCCAACGCCAGTTGCTGGATGGCAACTTCAATGATGACAGCGAGCTGCTGGGCGGCATCAAGCGTCTACTGGCTGCGCGTTCGCAGGCAGTGCCGGCAGGCGTCGCCTTTGCAGGCCGCGCCGACGATGCCATGTTCGCCACACTTGCCTGCCTGATTGCACAGCCCGAGTTGCGGCTGCTCTCGGTCTGGAGCCCGACATTTGCGTTACAGATGCTGGAGGCGATTGCGCGTTGGGGCGTGGAGCTGGTCGAGGTACTGCGGACCGGGCACTGGGGTTCACGCGCCGCCTCGTTGGTGACCATGACCGCGCCGCATGCGCCACAACGTGCCGCCGTATTGGCATCAGCACTAGCGGCGCCGGCGATGGAGATGGGCCAGCGTCTCTGGCCACGGCTGGCGCTGGTGTCTGCCTGGGATACCGCCGATGCCGCCCCTTGGGCTGCACAGCTCCGCCTGGCATTTCCCCAGGCTGGTTTTGAAGGCAAGGGTCTCTGGGCGACCGAAGGGGTGGTGACGATTCCTTATGAAGGCCTGTATCCGCTCGCCTATCACAGCCATGTTTACGAGTTCGAGCGCATCGACACCGGCGAAGTGCTGGCACCGTGGGAACTGCGTGAAGGCGATGAAGTCAGCCCGGTATTGAGTGCCGGCAATGGCTTGCTGCGCTATCGCCTGGATGACCGACTGGCGGTGACGGGTTTGTGGGGCAAAGTGCCGTGCTTCCAGTTTCTGGGTCGGCGTTTCGGCGTTGATCTGGTGGGCGAAAAAATGTCACCTGAAGCCGCACGACAAGTGTTGGCGGAAACGGCGCTTGCGTTTGATCTTGAGCCCGTCAGCCTGCTGGCGGTGGATGCGGCCGGCCATGGCCGTTCGCGTTATGTGGCCCTGTTTGGCCGGAGCTCCGCGCAGGGTGGGCAAGCACCCGATCGCGAAGCGATTGCAGCCGCGGTTGAACGCGGTCTGCGCCGGCATTTTCATTACGACCTTGCGCGCGATCTGCATCAATTGGAGCCGACGGCGGTAGTCCTCGTGGACGATGGTTGGGAGGCCTATCAGCGCATTGCGGTCGCAGGCGGCATGATTGCCGGCAACATCAAGCCGGAGCCCGTGCGGCGCATTCCGCTCACGTCGCTACATGCGGCATTGCCGGAAGCCACCGGATTTTTTCTCGCCGGCGCAAGGGCTTCGTCATGAGTACCTTTGCCGTGCGCGCGGCAAACGCTGCTGACAATGCCGGCCTGCTTCGGCTGCTCGGTGTGCCCCAGCCCTCGAAAGGGGTGCAACTGGCGTTTGAGCGTGCCCCGGACTACTTCCACTCGGCTGGCGTCATGCACGAAGACCTCGATGTGCTAGTGGCCGAACGTGAAAGTGATGGCGCGATTGTCGGCATGGGCAGCATGGGCTGGCGCGACCTGTATGTGAATGGCGAGCGCCAGCGTGTGCGCTATGCCGCTGACTTGCGGGTAGCAGAAGAATGTCAGGGTACGCGCCTGATTCTGTACATGAACCGTGGCGTGCGTGAGCGCATCGGTGATGTTGGCTGGTATCAGTCTGTCATCCTCGAAGAAAACGAACGCTCAAGGCAGACGCTTGAAGGTTCGCGCGCGGGGTTGCCGGTTTATCGCCCGCATGTCGGCATTGAAACCTGGACAATGACGGGCCGTCGTCACCGCGCTACTGGCACATCTGCTCTTGCGACCCGGACGGCAACAGCGGCAGATATTCCCGCCATGAATGCGTTTGTGCAGTCACTCGCTGCGCATTACCAGTTTTTACCCGCCTATGATTTTTCGGCGCTTGCGTTGTCGACAGTTGCTGCGTCGGAGCAGGCTAGCGCGAACCCGTATTACAAGGGCCTGACGCTGGATGATTTTTTGCTGGTGAGCGATGCAAACGGTCTGCGTGGTCTGGTCGGGCTCTGGAACCAGAAAGCGTTCAAGCAAACACGCATTGTGGGTTATCACCCGCTGCTGGCGTTTGCCCGACCGCTTTACAACGTGTGGGCCCGTCTGTTCGGTGGACTCATTCTGCCGCCGCAAGGCGGCGTGCTGGATTACCAGGTGTTGCATTCCCCGCTGACGCGCCCGGATGACCGTGAAGCATTTGACGCCCTTCTCGATGCGGCCTGGGACAGTCCGCGCCGGCGCGATGGGGCGGCGCTGGTACTGACGCTCTCTGATCCTGATCCGCGTTGTGCGGCAATGGCGCGCTTTCGTGCGCTGTCGCTGCGGGGTCGCCATTATCTCGTCGCCTTCAATGAGGCGGCCCATCCTGTTCTTGAACCTGAGCGTATTCCTTATTTCGAATGCGGGAGGCTGTAATGAAGTCGGTCCAGTTCATGCGAAAGCTGATTGTCACCCACCGTTTGGGATCGCTGATGGTCGGCGTTTTTGGGGTGCTGGTGCTCACTGTGCTCTTGTGGCCCCGTCACTCGGTCAGCTCGATGCCGCGCGCCCAGCGCAGCATCGAGTTGATGGCACAGGACGTGGCAACCGTGACGCAGTCACGCCTGGAGTCAGAAGTGGCGTTTAGCGGTACGTTGGCTCCCGTGCGGCAGATGCTGCTGAATGCCCGCATTGCGGGCGAAGTGGTGGATGTGCCGGTACGGGAGGGCGAGTCGGTTGCCGCTGGTGCCCTGCTGCTGCGCCAGGACAACCGTGAAATGCGCGCGCGCCTCGCGCAGGCGGAGGCATCGGCGCAGTCCATTCGTGCCGAGCTGCAAACAGCGCAGGAGCAGGCGAAGAATTTCCGTCAGCTGAACATGAAAAACTATTTCTCGCGCAGTGATCTCGACAAGGCAGAAACGCAGGCCATGGTGCTGTCGTCCCAGCTCAAGGCTCAGGAAGAGACCGTGGTCATGGCGCGCAAGTCCCTGGCCGATGCCGAGCTGCATGCGCCATTTGCCGGCATTGTCGCTGAGCGCATGATTGAGCCGGGGCAGATGGTCATGCCCAATACCCCACTTTTGCGGGTAGTGGATTTGCGTGAGCTGGAGCTCGCTATCCAACTGCCTTCTTCGGAAATTTCCCGTGTGCACCAGGGCCAGAAAATAGTGTTCCGTGTCGACGCTTTTGGCGACGAAGCCTTTACCGCCAAAATCGTGCGTCTCAATCCCATGGCCAAGGCCAGCAACCGCAAAATTACCGTCTATGCCACGGTCGCCAATACGGACCTGCGTTTGCGGGGCGGCCTGTTTGCGCGGGGTGTGCTCGAAGACTCCGCTGCGCCCTCCGGGCTTGCGATTCCGCTGGCCGCTGTACAAACCCATGAAGGGGTTGCCGGCGTGATGGTGATTCGCCAGGAACGTCTGGTCTGGCAGCCGGTAACGCTAGGGCAGCAAGATGAACGCAGTGGCCGCGTGCTGGTCGTGGACGGGCTGACAGCGGGAGAGGTGATTGTCGCCACGCGCTTGTCGCCACGCCGCGCCGGTTCGCCGGTGCGCATCGCGCCGGTTGCCGGGGTGTCTGCCAGCAGCACAGGAGCGTAAGCCATGGGCCTGACCCGGCTGTGTATCCGTCATCCTGTCATGGCCATCATGATGATGCTGGCACTGATGGTGCTGGGTTTGTTTTCGTGGCGCAGCCTTGGCGTCGAGGAATATCCCGATATCGAGTTTCCGTATGTCGTCGTCAGCATCGACTACCCGGGCGCCTCTCCTGAGGTTGTCGAAAACGATGTCACCCGCCGTGTTGAAGAGGCCATCAATACGGTTCCGGGAGTGAAGCGCATTCTCTCCACGTCATTTGAAAGCCGTTCGCGCGTGGTGGTCGAGTTTGTTCTCGGGGTGCCGATCGCGGTGGCCGTGCAGGACGTGCGCGACAAGGTTGCCGCCGTCAAGACACGCTTCCGTGACGATGTGCGTGAGCCGCTGATCGAGCGTTACCGGCCAGACGCTGCGCCGGTGTACTCGCTGGCGTTCATTGCGGATGACATGCCGGCACGTGAGCTCAGCGACCTGGTGTCGCAGAACGTGGTGCGCCGCTTGCAGAATGTGCCCGGTGTCGGACGCATTGACATGGTCGGTGCCTCACCACGAGAGATTCATGTCGAGTTGATGCCCGAGCGTATGGAGGCGCTGGGGATTGGTGTCGATCAGGTGCTCGGCGCCCTGCGCCGTGACAATGCAGAAATGCCTGCCGGCACCGTGGCGCTGGGCGGACGTGAGCGCATGGTGGAAATTTCCGGACGGCTGCTGCGCCCTGATGATTTCCGTTCATTGGTGGTCGCGATGCGCGGCCAGACGGCGATTACGCTCGATCAGGTCGCGCAACTGGTCGACAGCGAACAGGAAATGCAGTCGCTTGCACTGCTGAACGGCCGTCGTGCCATCAGTGTCGATATCGTGAAAATGTCGGGCGCCAACACCATTGCCGTGGTGGATGCCATTCATGCGCAATTGCCCGTGCTCGAAGACAATTTGCCAGAGTCGGTAGATATGGTGACCGTGGCCGACAGCTCAAGCAGCATCCGGGCCTCGCTTGCGCATGTCGAACGCACGTTGCTGGAAGGCGCCGCGCTGACCATCCTGATCGTGTTTGTGTTTCTGGCGTCGTGGCGGTCAACTGTCATCACCGGACTGACGATTCCGATTGCCTTGCTGGGCACGGTTTTTTGTCTGTATGCCTTTGGCCTGACGCTGAATACGATGACGCTGATGGCGTTGTCACTGTCTATCGGTTTGTTGATTGATGATGCGATTGTGGTGCGCGAGAACATTGTGCGTCATGCCGCCATGGGCAAATCGCACGAGCAGGCCGCGCTGGATGGCACCAAGGAAATCGGTCTTGCTGTGGTGGCCACCACGCTGACCATTGTGGCCGTGTTCCTGCCGGTGGCCTTCATGGACGGCATTATCGGCCGCTTCTTCTACCAGTTCGGTATTGCTGTTTCCTGTGCCGTGCTGCTGTCGATGCTGGTCAGCTTCACTCTCGATCCGATGCTGTCCAGCCGCTGGCCCGACCCCGTGCATGCCGGCCCGAGTAACGCGACCCGTACGGGCCGCTTCCTTCTGGCATTTGATGCCATGCTGGAGCGCTTGACGGTGTACTACGGTGTGGCCATCCGCTGGGCGCTGGCCAATCGCCTGCGCATGATGGGTTATGCCGTGCTCTCGCTCTTGCTGGCTTTTCTGGCGGCCGCATTTGTGGGACGCGAGTTTGTACCGGAGCCGGATCTTGGTGAAATCAGCATCAAGTTCTCGGCACCGGTCGGCTCGACGCTGGAGTATTCCGAACAGAAGGCGCAGCAGGTCGAGCGTGTTGTGCGTGAATTTCCGGGCGTTGTGAATGTTTACACCACGGTCAACACCGGCTTTGACATTGGCAAGCATCGTGTGTCGCAGCGCGTCATGCTCAAACCCAAGAGCGAGCGCGACCAGTCGCAAAAAGAACTGGTGGCGTTGCTGCGTGAGCGCCTGCAAGAAGTGGCCGGTATTGAAGTGACGTCAGTCGCGGCCGCCAAAGAATCGATCGGCGGCCTCAAGCCCATCCAGATATCCCTGCAAGGCAGTGATTTGCGTGTCCTGCAGGATATTGCTGACCGCTTCGGTCAGCAGATGAATGAAATTCCGGGGCTGATCGATCTGGAAAGCTCGCTGAAGGAACCGCGTCCGACCTTGTCGCTGGAAGTGGACAGGGCGCGTGCGGCTGATCTCGGCTTGTCGGTGGGGCAGATTGCCGCCGGCTTGCGCCCCTTGATTGCAGGCGAGGCGGTGACGACATGGCAGGCCCCCGATGGTGAAAACTACGATGTGCGCGTGCAGTTGCCGGCCGATCAGCGTCAGAGCGGCAGTGACGTGATGGCGTTGCCGCTGGCCAGCATGAACCCCGATCCGCGGACAGGTCTGCCGGAAATGGTCGCGGTGGGTCAGGTGGCGAAGATGGTGGAAGCGAACGGCACGGTGCAGATCAATCGTCGCAACCTTTTCCGCGAGGTGTTGTTCAGCGCCAACGTGGCGGGTCGCCCTGCGGGTGATGTGGGCGCCGATATCGAAGCGTTGGCGGCGACCATGGCCTTGCCAGTGGGCTATCGCATCGTGACGCAAGGTGCCAACAACGACATGAAAGAGTCGGTGGGGCATGCCACCACGGCATTGGTGCTGGGCGCTTTGTTCATCTACATGCTGCTGGGCGCCCAGTTCAACAGCTTCCTGCACCCGCTCACCATCATGACCTCGCTGCCGCTGTCGCTGGTGGGGGTGTTTGCCGCGCTGCTGCTGTGTGGCAGCACGCTGAACATTTTTTCGCTGATCGGCATCGTGATGCTGATGGGGATTGTCACCAAGAACGCGATTCTGCTGGTGGACTTCATCCAGAAAGCGGTGGCGGAGGGCGTGCCGCGCGACGAGGCCATTCTCAATGCGGGCCGTACCCGTCTGCGCCCCATCCTGATGACCTCGGCCGCGACGGTTGCCGGCATGTTGCCGCTGGCGCTGGGCTTGGGCGAGGGGGCCGAACAGCGCTCGCCCATGGCCCATGCCCTGATTGGCGGCATGATCACGTCAACAGTGCTGACCTTGATTGTGGTGCCGGTGGTCTACACTCTGCTTGATGATCTCAAGCGTCTGATACCCGCCCTGCTGGTGTCGTGGCGCCAAGGCAACTCCACGCCCGCCGAGCCGGCCACCGTAAAGGACCCGCAATCATGAACCAGATGGCAAGGATGCCCACCGCCGCCGTTTCTTCTGTTGCGACCTCTGCTGATGCGTTCGCCTCGCGCTGCGACAAGACCCCGGACCATGTCGGCATGTGGTACGAGGCGCGCCGCCGTTTTGATATTGACGACCGTATGTGGTTCGGCTTCTACGAGAGGGGGGAATCTGCGCCGGAATGGAAGACGCTTTCGCACCGTCATGGCGACGGTATCGGGGGCTTGTCAGTATTGCTGAAGGCGCGCGGACACGATGTTGGCCCGCTGCCGGCGGGGCGTCCCATGCCTGTGCCTGGCTGGAAAGAGCTGTGGCGAACCCGGCGCAAAGTTGAAGCACCTGTGCCGTCGATCAACTGGAAAACACTGGATGCGGCAGCGGCCCGCAGCCACTCCCATGTGCCGGTCAGCCTGCTACTGACGTCTGAACAGACCCGGGCGATTGAGGCCGCCGCTGTAACAGCGGGGGTGAGCAGCACCGTATGGCTATTGTGGACCGCGGATCGTGCCGTCCGTTCAACACTGGCCGGCGCCGACAGCGTGATGGACTGGGTATTCCCGGTCAACATGCGCGGCTCGGTGGCCTGTGCCGACCCCTACATGAATCATTCCAGCGGCTTTCCCGTCCATATCGCGAGCGGATTGCTGCCTTTGCAGGTCAAGCAGCAGATTGCGGCACGCTTTGCCCGGCATGAGCAGTGGCGGAGCTGGATGCTACTGACCCTCGGTCGCTGGATAGGCCAGCGGGGAGTCAACTTGCTGTACCGGCTGGTACAGGCGCCGCCCGGCCGGCATACGGGCTCGTACTCGAACATGGGCGAGTGGAATGTGCCCGGGCTTGATGGTCTGACCTGCTCAGCGCCCGGCAGTCCGGCCTATCCTGTCGCCGTTAGCACGATGTTGTGTAACGGCAGGCGCTCACTGGCCTGTCGGCTGCATCCGGTGGTGGGCGGTAGCTCCGTGCGCGCCATCGAGTTCCTGACACTCTGGCGCGAGCTGTCGTGCACGGCCGACTCCCTGTCTGGCTGGTGACGGCTCTGCGCTCACGAACCTCTGGATAACCTTGTTCGTCTTGAGCCTGTGCCATAGGGATTGCCCTTGGTCATCGAAGGACATGCTCACTGGCTCGTCAGGGCTTCCCTGCGTGCTTCGTGTAGTGGCGTCGATACTATGCGCAGGTGGCCTCTGACAAAGGGCTTGGCTCGAACAGTTCCGGGGCATTCAGAGCGTCGCTAACCGTTTGCTGAAAAACGCCCATCCCGGGCTTTTCCAGCAAGCGATTCCGGTACATATCCAGAGTCGTGGGCTGAATCAATCATGCAACCGAGATTGATTCGTGACCCGGCCATCACTGGTCGGGAAGCCGCTGGTTGACATGCATTTGTCAGCCAGCGGCAAATAGCGGCAGCAACTTTTCTCGTCGCCAGCTAGCGGTTTGCTAGCGGTTCGCTACGTGTCTGCGAGCCTTGGCGTCTGAAGGCTTTCGGTGTTTGTCCCGTCCAGCGCCGGAAGGCGCGGCTGAACGCACTCTGCTCTGAGTATCCCAACAGCAAGGCAATTTCCGTGAGCGCAAGATTCGGATCGCCGAGATAGTCGTGGGCGAGTGCCCGCCGTGTTGTCTCCAGCAAGGGTTTGAATTGCAGTTGACGCTCGGCAAGACGTCTTTGCAGCGTGCGTGGGGAGACGTGGAGGGCGTGGGCGATGCCCTCCAGAGTGGGCTCGCCGTTGTGCAACTGTCGGATCAGGGCTTGCCGCAGAGTGGTTTCAAACGCGTCACGCTGTGGCAGGGCGTGCAGGAGTGATTCTGCCTGTTGTTCCAGCAGCGCGCGCAGCCCGGGGTCACGGTAGCGGATGGGCAGTGCAAGATGATCGGCAGAAAACTGTACCGTCGTGCGCGCGTGGGCAAAGCTGACGGGGCAGCCGAAAAACGTCTCATAAGGCGAGGTGTCGTCAGGCGCCGCGTTCACAAACTCTACCCGTTGTGCGCAGATGGGTTGATCCACCAGTAGGCGGGTCAGGGTGGCGAAAGCGGCGATGGCGGTTTCATCCGGCAACTGTCCGGGCTTGCCGTGGGCGATGCCCCAACTGATGCGAACCCCCTCGGTGGCAATGTCGACCTCTACCGGATTGCCGTCGTAGACCAGGCGGTGGTAGCGCGCAAAGCGCAGCAGTGCCTCTCCCAACGTGTCGCAAGACAAGCCGAGATAGCCCATGACACCGGCATGGCGAGGCTGTACGCGTTGGCCAATGGCCAGCCCCAGAGCGGGGCGAGGCACTATGTCGGCGATCAGCTCCAGCAGGCCGAGCCACTCCGACAAGGGCATGCGGGCATCGGGTGGCCATGCTGCAAGCCTTGCGCGGCAGTGGGGAGCCGCCAGGCCTTCTGCATCGAGAAAGTCGTGCAGCAGGCCTGTGAGGGCTCCGCTGACATAAAGCCCGCCAAACATGTTGGTTGCGACTCCCGGGTTGGCTCGCCTTCAAAGCGGCGCTGAATCACCCCGATCCGTTCGGGCGGGGCTTGTCGACAAGGGCTCACCTGAGCGTCAAGGGGCCCGAGCCATCCTGAGCACCTGCACAGTCAGGCCATGAGTCATGCGGCAAAACTGTATGTGTGTTGCAAAGGCGCTAGTTGGCGTTGATTGTCAAAAATCAGGAGGCCGGCGGTCAAGTCAGCCGCGACACTGGCAGGCAAGATGTCATCACTATCTGAGCAGCCAACTGAGCCGCTTGCTGAAACCAGCAGAATAACAAGAGGTGTCCCCATGATCGGTTTCCCTATTGCTCTCGTGGTGGCCAACGGCTTTGAGTGGTACGCCCACAAGCATCTGCTGCACGGCACGCCCCGCAAAGGCCAGCCGCGCTACAGCCCGGCTCCGACCAATATGAAAAGCCATTGGGCCCACCACAAGATCGTGCGGACCTCTGCCTATGGTGATGACGGCTATCGGGAAGGCCTGAAAAACTGGCGGGTGAGCAACGAAGTGAAGTCACTGCTGGCGCTGACCGCGGTCACGTCGCTGGTAGCGCCTGTGGCGCCGTTCTTTACCTTGGGCACCTACTACGCCGCCGGTCGCTATTTCTACGTTCACCGCCGCTCGCATCTGGATCCGGAGTGGGGCAAGAAAACGATTCCCTGGCATTACGACCACCACATGAACTCCAATCAGGATGCCAACTGGTGTGTCACCCGGCCTTGGTTTGATTACCTGATGGGGACGCGGGTGATATCCAGCGACGATCTGGCCGAGAGCAATCCGCTCGGGATTACTTTGCCTGCCTTTGTGGAAAAGCGGGTGAATCGCCTCGCTCGTCGCTTGCTGCCGAATGCGTTTGCGCGTCTGGATGAAAATCGTCGTGAAGAAGCCGGCAACCGTCGACAGGGCATTGATCTGCCCATGCCGGAAGTGACGGCAGCGGCCTGAGCATAAACACGTCGCGCGGCGCGTCAGGGCCAGGGACTGTTTAGCAGCTTGCTGAAAAACGCCCATCCGGGCTTTTTCAGCCCGCAATGTAGGCACATGTCCGGAATCGCTCTACGCTGAATCAATCACTCAAGGGTGATTGATTCGCGACCCGGCCATCCTTGGCCGGGAAACAGCTTGCTGAAAAGCATTTTTCAGCAAGCTGTTAGGATTTTGCAATGTTCAGGGTGATGCAGTTCGGGACGAGAAAAACTCGACTCATGACGGGACAGCGCGCAAGAAAAAGCCGGCAGTGATGCCGGCTTTTTCTTGCGCGCAAAACAGCAGGATTTACTTGGTGGTGGAGCCTGCCTCAGCCGCGGTCAGCGCCGTCATGTTGACGATGCGGCGCACGGTGGCGGAAGGCGTCAGGATATGCACCGGCTTGCTTGCGCCCAGCAGGATCGGGCCTACCGTCACACCGCCACCGACCGATACCTTGAGCAGGTTGAAGGCGATATTGGCTGCATCCAGTGTCGGCATGATCAGCAGATTGGCCGAGCCTTTGAGGCGGCTATTGGGGAAGGCCTGCGAGCGGATGGATTCGTCGAGCGCGGCATCACCATGCATTTCGCCTTCCACTTCCAGATCCGGCGCACGCTCTTGCAGGAGCTGCCAAGCCTTGCGCATTTTGCCCGCGCTTTCGGTGTCTTCACTACCGAAACTGGAGTGCGACAGCAGGGCGACTTTCGGCGTCAGACCGAAGTTGCGCACGGCATCTGCCGCCAACAGCGTCATTTCCGCGATTTCCTCCGCCGAAGGGTCCGGGTTCACATAGGTGTCGCAAATGAAAAGCGTGCGGTTTTCCAGCAGTAGCAGGTTCATGGCAGCAAAAATGCTGGCACCGGGCTTTTTCGGGATGACGCGGTTGATGTAGCGCAGGTGCAGGCCATAGTTGGCGAAGGTGCCACAGATCAGGCCGTCGGCCTCACCGAAATGCACGAGCAGTGCACCAATCAGTGTGGCCCGGCGGCGGACTTCCTTCTGTGCCAATTCAGGCGAAATTCCTTTGCGCTCCATAAGGCGGTGATAGTACGTCCAGTACTCTTTGTAGCGCGGGTCGTTGTCCTGATTGATCAGGGTGAAATCTTCACCCGCTCGGATGCGCAGGCCGAGTTTGATAATCCGCTTTTCGATCACCGCTGGCCGGCCGACCAGAATCGGATGCGCCAGCTTTTCATCCACGACCACTTGCACGGCACGCAGGACGCGCTCGTCTTCACCTTCGGAGTAGACGATACGCTTGAGGTCTGCTTTGGCCCTGGTGAACACCGGCTTCATGATGAAAGCCGAGTTGTACACGAACTCCGAAAGCTTCTGGCGGTAGGCGTTGAAGTCAGCAATCGGGCGCGTTGCAATGCCGGACTCCATCGCGGCCAGCGCCACCGCTGGCGCAATTTCCAGAATCAGGCGTGGGTCGAGCGGCTTCGGGATCAG